>DASRTX010000436.1:0-4553 GCA_035655715.1 Myxococcales bacterium
CGGCCGGCTCGCCGGCCGGTTCAGATCGGCAAACCCACCAGATCAACATCATCGATACCCCGGGCCACGTCGATTTCACGATCGAGGTCGAGCGGTCCCTGCGCGTGCTGGACGGCGCGGTCGCGGTGTTCGACGGCGTCAACGGCGTCGAGCCCCAGAGCGAGACCGTCTGGCACCAGGCCGACAAGTACAAGGTCCCGCGCATCTGCTTCGTCAACAAGATGGATCGCGTGGGCGCCGACTTCTTCATGTCGGTCCGCACCATTGTCGACCGCCTGGCCGCCAAGCCGGTCTGCATCCAGCTGCCCATCGGCGCCGAGGAGAAGTTCGCCGGCGTCATCGACCTGGTGGAGATGCAGGCGCTGCGCTTCGAGGGAGAGAAAGGCGAGAAGGTAGTGGCCTTCGAGATCCCCGGCGACCTGCGCGCGCAGGCCCAGGAGTACCGGCACAAGCTGGTCGAGGAAGTCGCCGAGTACGACGACGACGCGCTGCACGCCTACGTGGAGAAGGGCGACGTCCCCACCGATCTGCTCAAGCGCGCCATCCGCAAGGGCACCGTCGGGATCAAGTGCTTCCCGGTGATTTGCGGCAGCGCCTTCAAGAACAAGGGCGTGCAGAAGATCCTCGACGCGGTGGTGGACTACCTGCCCAGCCCGCTCGACATCCCGCCCGTGCACGGGAAGCTGCCCAAGACGGGCGAGGACGCCGTGCGCGAGACTTCAGACAAGGCGCCCTTCGCCGCGCTGGCGTTCAAGATCATGGCCGACCCGTTCGTCGGCCAACTCACCTACATCCGCGTCTATTCGGGCCACGTGAACACCGGCGACGCCGTCTACAACTCCGCCAAGGACCGGCGCGAGCGCGTCGGGCGCCTGCTGCGGATGCACGCCAACAAGCGCGAGGAGATCGAGGAGATCTACGCCGGCGACATCGCCGCGGTGGTGGGGATGAAGAACGTCACCACCGGCGACACCCTCAGCGACGCCAACAAGCCCGTCATCCTCGAAAAAATGGAGTTCCCCCAGCCGGTGATGCACATCGCGGTGGAGCCCAAGAGCACGGCCGACTCGGAGAAGATGATCACCGCCCTGCAGCGCCTGGCGCAGGAGGACCCGTCCTTCCGCATGCGCACCGACGAGGAGACCGGGCAGACGGTCATCTCCGGCATGGGCGAGCTGCACCTCGACATCATCGTCGACCGCATGCGGCGCGAGTACAAGGTCGACGCCAACGTCGGCAAGCCGCAGGTGGCGTACCGCGAGACCGTCACCAGGGAGGTCGAGGCGGAGGGCAAGTACATCCGCCAGAGCGGCGGTCGCGGCCAGTACGGCCACGTCTGGCTGCGGCTGCGGCCCCTTCCGCCCGGCGGCGGCTTCAAGTTCGTCAACAAGATCGTCGGCGGGACCATCCCCAGGGAGTACATCCACCCGGTGGAGAAGGGTGTGGAGGAGGCCATGCAGGGGGGCGTGCTGGCGGGCTACCCCATGGTCGACCTGGAGGTCGAGCTCTTCGACGGCAGCTACCACGAGGTGGACTCCAACGAGATGGCCTTCAAGATCGCCGGCTCGTTGGGTTTCAAGGAAGGGGCCGGGAAGGCGGGCGCCATCCTGCTCGAGCCCATCATGGCCACGGAGGTGATCACGCCCGAGTCCTTCATGGGCAACGTGATCGGCGACCTCTCCGCCCGGCGCGGCAAGATCCTCCACATGGAGCCGCGCGCGGGAATGCAGGTGGTCAGCGCACACGTTCCCCTGGCGGAGATGTTCGGCTACTCGACGTCGCTGCGTTCCGCGACCGAGGGCCGCGCCATCTACACCATGCAGTTCCACCACTATGCGCCCGTGCCGGGGCACATCGCGGAGACCCTGGCGCGACGCTGATTGCAAATTTCCGGGGACTGGCGTAAAAGCCCGCCCCCTCCACAACGAGCGGCACGGAAGCACTTCACTGCAGTCCCCAGCGAGGAGCACGACCCATGGCCAAGGAGAAGTTCGAGCGAAAGAAGCCGCACGTCAACGTCGGGACCATCGGCCACGTCGACCACGGCAAGACCACCTTGACCGCCGCCCTCACCAAGGTGTCGGCCGACCAGGGCTGGTCGAAGTTCATCCCCTATGACGAAGTGGCCAAGGCTTCGGCCTCACAGGGACGCCGCGACGCGACCAAGATCCTCACCATCGCGACCTCGCACGTGGAGTACGAGTCGGCGAAGCGGCACTACGCCCACGTGGACTGCCCGGGCCATGCCGACTACGTGAAGAACATGATCACCGGCGCGGCGCAGATGGACGGCGCCATCCTGGTGGTCAGCGCCGTCGACGGCCCCATGCCGCAGACCCGCGAGCACGTGCTCCTCGCCTCGCAGGTCAACGTGCAGCGCATCGTCGTCTTCCTCAACAAGGTGGACCTGGTCGACGACCCGGAGCTGCTCGACCTGGTCGAGATGGAGATCCGCGACCTGCTCAAGCAGTACAAATTTCCCGGCGACGAGACGCCGATCATCCGGGGGGCTGCTTACAAAGCTCTTACCGGCGATCAGGGACCCCAGGGCAAGGAGGCCATCCTCAAGCTCATGGACGCCATGGACAGCTACATCCCCGAGCCGGTGCGCGAGACCGACAAGCCGTTCCTGATGCCGGTGGAGGACGTCTTCTCCATCGCCGGCCGCGGCACCGTGGCCACCGGCCGCATCGAGCGCGGCAAGATCAAGGTGGGCGAGGAAGTGGAGATCGTCGGCCTGCGCCCCACCACCAAGACGGTGTGCACCGGGGTGGAGTCGTTCCGCAAGCTGCTCGACGAGGGCCTGGCGGGCGACAACGTGGGCTGCCTGCTCCGCGGCGTGAAGCGCGAGGACATCGAGCGCGGCCAGGTGCTGTCGAAGCCGAACTCGGTCACGCCGCACACCAAGTTCAAGGCCAACGTCTACGTGCTGACCAAGGACGAGGGCGGCCGCCACACCCCGTTCCTCAACGGGTACAAGCCCCAGTTCTACTTCCGCACCACCGACGTCACCGGCACGGTCAAGCTGCCCACCGGGGTGGAGATGGTGATGCCCGGCGACAACATCGAGATGGAAGTGGAGCTGATGATGCCCATCGCCATGGAGAAGGAAGTCCGCTTCGCCATCCGCGAGGGCGGGCGCACCGTCGGCGCCGGCGTCGTCACGCAGGTGATCGCGTAAAGAATCGAAGTGGCCGGCGCGCGCGGCGGAAACCGGGCGCGCCGGCTTTCAGTGCTCTTTGAGATGAGGTTTTGATGGCGACCCAGAAGATCCGGATCCGGCTGAAGGCGTACGACTACAAGCTGCTCGATCAGTCGGCCGGCGAGATCGTCGAGACGGCGAAGCGCACTGGCGCCAAGGTAGTGGGGCCCATCCCGCTGCCGACGCGGATCAACAAGTTCACCGTGCTGCGCTCCCCGCACGTGGACAAGAAGTCGCGCGAGCAGTTCGAGATCCGCACCCACAAGCGGCTCCTCGACATCCTCGAGCCCACCCAGCAGACGCTCGACGCCCTGATGAAGCTCGATCTGAGCGCGGGCGTGGACGTGGAAATCAAGAGCTAAGCCATGGCGACCATCGACGTCATCAACCTCGAGAAGCAGAAGGTCGGCACCATCGACCTTCCCGACGAGATCGTCAACGCGCCCCTCGGCTCGGAAGCCGAGCACCTCTTCTACGAGGTGGTGAAAGCGCAGCTCGCCTCGCGGCGGGCCGGCACCGTGGGCGTGAAGAACCGCTCGCTGGTCTCCGGCGGCGGCAAGAAGCCGTTCAAGCAGAAGGGCACCGGGCGCGCGCGCCAGGGCTCCATCCGCGCCTCCCAGTGGGTGGGCGGCGGCAAGGCGATGGCCCCGAAGATGCGCGACCACGAGTACCACGTGCCCAAGAAGGTGCGCCTCAAGGCCATCCGCGCCGCCATCAGCAAGCGCAACGCCGACAAGGCGCTGGTGGTCGTCGACGCGTGGTTGCCGGCGAAGCCTTCGACCAAGGACGCCGTGAGCGCCTTCGCGAAGCTCGGGATCGAGAGCGCGCTGGTCCTGGGGATGAAGGACAACCAGAACCTCTTCAAGAGCGTGCGCAACGCGAAGAAGTACAAGTTCCTGCCCGTCGAGGGCGCCAACGTCTACGACATCCTGCGCCACCACACGCTGCTCCTCACCAAGGACGCGGCGGCGGCGCTGACGGGGGTGCTGGCATGAATCGCTTCGAGATCATCAAGCGCCCGCTCGACACCGAGAAGCTCGACCGCATGCGCGACCGCGAGAACAAGTTCGCCTTCGAGATCGACATCAAGGCCAACAAGACCGAGGTCAAGCAGGCCATCGAGCAGCTCTTCAAGGTGAAGGTGGTCAGCGTCAAGACCGCCATCGTGCGCGGCAAGTTCCGCCGCATCGGCCGCAGCGAGGGACAGCGTCCCAACTGGAAGAAGGCCATCGTGACGCTCAAGGAAGGCGACGCGATCTCCCTCTTCGAGGGGAAGTAAGCCATGGCTCTCAAGACCTACAAGCCCACCAGCCCAGGCCGGCGCCTCACCACCTCGCCGGACTTCGCGGAG
>DASRTX010000437.1:0-7112 GCA_035655715.1 Myxococcales bacterium
CCGGTGTCGGACCCATCGTATGGTGGGCTGTGTTCACGGTGAAGGTCACGGCGCGACCCGACCCCCGCATGGTGGAGGTGCCGCTGGAGATCGAGGCGGAGCTCCCCCGGGAGTTCGAGGGCGCGGCGCTCCTGGCCTCCAGCGGGCTGCCGCGGAAGGTCAAGATCAAGGCCTCGCGCGACGCGCTCAAGCTTTCCACCGCCTATCGCGCCGAGCAGCTGCTCGGGGACGTGGTGCGCACCGTCCTGCGCGGCACCGCCCAGGACGTGCAGCGCGTGCAGGAGGCAGTGACCCGCTTCATCCGCACGGTGCGGGAGCGCCGGCAGGAAGGCGCGACCCTGCTCATCTCCAGCAACGGCCGCGGCCGCATCGACGTGCAGGAGCAGCTGCCTTCGCCGCGAGGAGCGCAGCCCTCCCAGCCGCCTTCGGCGCCACCGGCCGCCGAGCGCGCACCCGACCTGCTCCGCCGCATCGCGGAGATGGAGGCGGCGCTTGCGCGCGCCGGCGATCTGGCCGACCGCGTGGCTGCCCTGGAGCAGCGGCTCACCGCCTTGACCGACCGGATGTCGCGCGTGGTCGCGGTTTCCGACGTGGCCGGGCCGGGCTTCGAGAGGGCCGCAGGCTCGCGGGCGGCGCCGCGGCGAACCACCGCGGTGGAAGCCTATGCGGAAGGACTGCGCGGCGAGCTGCGCGCCCGCACCTCCGCGGCGTCGGCCCAGGCGCGCAACGACGTGGAGCGCTGCGACAGGGCGGCCGCATTGGCCGTGGAGGCCGAGCTCCTGGGCGCGCCGCGGGATCAGACCTCGCAGCGGCTGCGCGATGCTTCGGCGCAAGTGGCCGCGCGGCAGTCTTCGCTGGAGCGGCTGGGCGAGGAGCTGGAGTTCTATTCCGCGGCCGACCTGCCGGTGGCGGCGCAGCTTCTCTCGCGGCTGGAGCAATCGCCGCCGGCGCCCGACCCGGCTCCCTCGCTGGAGCCCCTGGCGCAGGCGGTGCGCGCGGCGAAGGGCGAGGACAGCGAGGCGCGGACAGCGTGGCTGCAGAGGGCGGCGGCGCTCTGCGGATGGCAGGTCGTGGAAGCGGAGGCTCCGGCGGCAAAGAGCGCGGAGGACCAGAAGCCCACGCAGCCCGAGCTGGCACCGGTTGCGCCGGCAGCGCCCCCGTCGGCAGCAGAGCCGCCGCCGGCGGCACAGGCGGCGGAGCGCGACCTCGACGAGGCGCTGGCCGAGGACGTGGCGCTCGCCGTCACGCTGGGCGCGGTCACCCCGCCGCACGGGGAGCAGCACTACGATCTCGCGGACGAGGACGTGGAGGAGATCCACGACAGCGGACAGCCGCCGCCCGACGACGCCGCGAAGAAGTAGACCCCGCGTAGGACGACGCTGAAAAATGTCCTGCCTCCGACGTTTGGGGGGTTCATCAGGCCGTTCCCCCCCAGGAACGGTCCAACCAAACCCCTAGACCCGGACAACAGCGCGATGCGTGTAAGCTTTTTGATGGCGGTTCTGTGTGCGACAACCCTCTTCCAGACGCAGGCCTTTGCCAGCGGCGGCGCCGGCGGTGGCGGGGGCGGCACCGGCGGTGGTGGCGGCGGCGTCACGACTCCTCCTCCTCCCCCTCTTCCCAATCCCCTTCCCACCACGCCGCCCGAGCCCGGCGTGATCATCCGTGAGTCGTTCGGCTTCGGACCCGACAATGCCCGCCCCAACGGCGGCAAGGGGACGATGAGGGCCGTCTTCACGAACATGTCGATCTCCGGCTTCTGGGTCGAGTGGCCGGGCAGCAAGACCACCGTCTGGCGCGCACCCGAAACCGGCCCCCAGAGCTGGACGTTCTGCGGCGCCAGCGAGAACTGGTTCGAGGGCCCCTCGCCGCTGCAGGCGCCGGGGATGAACGGCTGCATCACCTCCGCCTGGTTCGATCCGCCGGTGATCAACCCTACCGCGCTCTTGCCGTTCACGCAGCCGGCCGGGTCGTACGAGATCTCGGTGGACATGTTCCCCGGGGGGCGCCCGAATTCCTATGTGGCCATCGGCCTGACGCGGTCCGGGGCGCTCAACGACAACCTGAACAGCGTGGGCGATGTGTGGCTGCTGTTGCGCAGCGCCCCCGTTCCGGACAGCGGCCTGAACGCCACCTACGAGCTGCGCCTCAACGGCACCACCGGCCCGCTGCTTGCCCAGGGTGACGTGTTCCTGGTCAATGGATTCTGGAATCCCGTCTCGCTGCGTTACGATCCCGTGTCGAAGTCGGTGAGCGCCGACGTCAGCGGAATCTCGCTGGGCGCCTTCCCCGTGGACATCGCGCCGCCCTCTTTCATCGCCATCGAGGGCGTGGGCATCGCCGACAACCTGGTGGTCCGCAACTCTCCCTAGCTCCCCGCGTTACGTAGGGCCTCGCGTCGGACTACGCTGAAAAATGTCCCTCCTTCGAAGGGTTTGGGGTCGATGAAGCTGTTCCCCCCAGGGACGGTCCACCAGACCCCAGCCCGGACAGCAACGAGATGAGACGACGTCTTTTGGTGGTCCATGCGCCGGTGATCAACCCACCGCGCTTTTGCCCTTTACGCACCCCGCCGCCATGTACGAGATTTCGGCAGACATGTATCCCGGCATCCGCCCCAACGCCCACGTGGCCATCGGGCTGACCCGGTCGGGCAACTCTCCGTAAGGCAATTCGCAGTCTGCAGTTGCACCACCGCTCCCCGAGGCAAGGCCCCCCCGCCGAGCCTCGGGGAGCATCTTTTTCAGGCTCAGGCCTCGCCGCGCCGGGCGCGGACGAAGTGGACGCGGTAGGTGCTGCTGGCGCGGGCGTCGCGGCGCAGGATCCAGGGCAGCTCCGCCTCCTCCTCCAGCTCCCACCCCAGCGCGGCCATCTCGCCGCGCAGCGCCAGGGCGGGATCCGTTCCCGGCAGCCGCTCCGCGTCGTCGACGATGCCATCGCGCCAGGCGTAGGGCGAGGAGAGGACGATCTCCGCTCCGGGCGCCGCCAGCTGGTGCATGTGGTGCAGCAGCGCCCGAGGCGAGCGCACGTTGTCGAGCAGGTTGAGCGCGACCACGCGCCCGAAGCTGCCCGGCGCGAAAGGCGGCTCCAGCGCATCGGCGCAGACCAGCTCCACGTTGTCCACGCGCCGTCCGCGCACCGACGCCGCCTGGTAGGTGCGGCCGGCCATCCGCCGCGCGTAGCGCAGCTCCTCTCCGAGCAGCAGCCGCCGGGCGGCGCGAAGCAAGAAGCCGCTGCGATCGAGGCCCACCACCCGGGCCGCTCCGCGAGACAGCTCGGCCAGCGCAGCTCCCACGCCGCACCCGAGCTCCAGCGCAAAATCTACCAATGGGCGGTCGCGCAGCTTGTCGAGGAGCGCCTCGGCGCCCGATTCCCAGGTGCCGAGATAGCTGGAGAGCTGCTCGACCAGGTGGGGCAGCGGCGCGCCGTCCGGGCCCGGCGCCGCCAGCGCGGCCAGCACCTCCGGCGGCTCCATCGCGGCGAGCAGCCCGAACGCATCCACCTGCGCGAGATCGCGGAACAGCACCGGGATGCCCTCGACGGCCGGATGGACGCGGGCGCAGCCGCGGCAGCGCAGCGTGCCCTGCCCTTCCGGTTCCACCGTATGCAGTTCCAGCCCGCGATCGGTGTGCCGCCGGCACGCCGGGCAGATGAGCTGGACCCCGGCCATTCAGCGCCGCGCCCGCAGAACCCACGCCTCCACGTCCTCCAGCTTGCGCGGGAAATCGGCGGTCAGAAGCTTCCACTTGCCGTTGCCGAGGAACAGCACCTCGTCCTCGATGCGCACGCCGAAGCCGCGCTCGGGCAGGTAGATGCCGGGCTCCACCGTGAAGACCGCGCCGGGCGGGATGGGCGCGTCGTAAAGCCCCGCGTCGTGCACGTTGAGCCCGACGAAGTGACCAAAAGAATGGATGAACTTGTCCAGGTAGCCGGTGCGCCGCAGCGAGTCCTCCGCCGCCCTCTGCAGATCCTGCATGGTCACGCCGGGCTTGATGGCGGCGAAGATGTCCTCCTGCGCCTGGTAGACGGCGCGATAGACCTTGGCCTGCTCCTCGCTGAATTTCCCGCTCACCGGATAGGTGCGGGTCACGTCGGCTGCGTAGCGGCCGTACTCGGCAGCGGCGTCGATGACCACCACGTCGCCGTCGCGAAGCATGCGCGAGTTCTGGCCCCAGTGCAGCACCGCGCCGTTCTCGCCGCTGCCCACGATGGTGCCGTAGGAGAGGCCGGTCGCGCCGGCAGCGAAGAAGGCGTACTCCATCTGCGTCTGCACGTCGCGCTCGGAGACGGCCGGCACGGTGGCGCGCGCCGCCGCCTCGTGGCCGGCGCGGGTGATGACCACCGCCCGCTCCAGCAAGGCGATCTCCTCCGCGGTGTGCGCCTCGCGCAGCCTTGCCAGCAGATCGCGCCGGTGCACCAGCTTGAGCCCGAGCGCGCCCGCGGCCTGCTTCACCGCCTGGACGTCGGAGCGCTCGTCCTTGAGATCCTTGGCGGGCGCCAGGATGGCGAGGCAATCGTGGGCCGGCGCTGCCGTCAACAGACGGTTGCCGCCGTTGCCCCGGCGCACCTCGTCCACGCCGTACTTCTCCTTGAGGGCCGGGCTGAGCGGATCGCGCGGGCCCGTCCAACGCTCCGCCTCCGGGTCGCGGGCCTTGAGGAAGAGGACAGCACGGTTGTACTTGGCCTTGGGCATCAAAACGAGCCAGGCGCCGGGCTCGCTCACGCCGGTGAGCCAGAAGAAGTCGTCATCCTGCCGGTATTCCTCGACCACTCCGGCCGCCTCGCCTTGCGCCGACACCGCCGTCGCGCACCCGTTCAACTCGCGCATCACCCGCTCGCGGCGCTCGCGATAGACCTGCGCCGGAAGCTCCGGCTGCGGCTGTGGTTGGGGATGGGCGAAGGTGGCCGCTGCGAGGAGAGCAATGATCATGGGGGCCAGACCGTACCCGGAACCGGTTGTGATTGACATCCCCCGAATGCTGGTCTATTCCGCGCCGGCCCGTTTCCGGAGGCATCGTCCCCGATGGCACGCGATCTCGGCAGCAAGTACGTCTGCTTCAAGTGCGGCACGAAGTTCTACGATCTGAAGAAGCCCGTGCCCGCGTGCCCCAAGTGCGGGGCCGACCAGCGCGACGCGCCGGTGGCCAAGCCGCTGTCGGCCCGCGCAGCGCGCGCGGCGGCGGCTGCGCCGAAGACAGAAGAGCCCGAAGCGGCGGCCACCGAGGAAGAGGACACCGAGACGGAGGAAGAGGAAGACGACGACGAAGACTAAGCGGCGCGCTCGACGCGGCTGTTCTTCAGCCACTCCGGCACGCGGTCCTTGCGGTAGATGAAGATGGCGTCGTAGGGGCACGCCTTCTCGCACTCGCGGCAGCCGGTGCAGTTCTTCTCGATCACGCTGACCACGCCGAGGAAGCTGTTGGGGTCCTTGACGTGCACCATCTCCAGCGCCTCGAAGGGGCAGCGCTCCACGCACTTCTCGCAGCCGGTGCAGGCCTGCTCGTAGACGAAGGCCAGCGGCCGCTCGTTCTTCTTCAGCATGTGCTGGACGTTGCCGTACTGATCGAGGATGGCATCCACCGGGCAGACGGGGCCGCAGGCGCCGCAGTCGATGCACAGCTCCGGGGAGATGATGTGCAGGGCCTTGCGCTCGCCGGTGATGGCGTCGGTGGGGCAGCGCTTCACGCAGGCCGTACAACCGATGCAGGTCTCGATGATGCGGAAGGCCATTGGGCTGATCTCTATAGTCGGTAGAGCATGAAGTAGACAAGGACGCCCGTCACTGAAACGTAGGCCCAGACGGGGAAGGTCCACACCGCGATGCGGCGATGTGCCGCATACGACCGTCGGACCGCCGACAGCCAGATGGTGCGCAGGATCAGCGGCAGCGCCAGCGCGGCCAGAACCGTGTGGGTGCCCAGCAAGACCAGGTAGAAGGCGCGGCCCGGGCCGCCATAGTGGTGCACGCCGGTGAGCGCGAACCGGGTCAGGTATCCCACCAGGAAGAGCGCCGAGGCGGTGAAGGCCGCCGCCATGCACTTCCAGTGCAGCGAGAAGCGCTTGGTGCGGATGGCCCAGTAGCCGAGGAAGAGAGCGCACGCGCTGGTGGCGTTGAGGGCGGCGTTGGTGGTGGGAAGCGCCTCCGCCAGCGTCACCCGCGGCCCCCGAGCGTGAGCAGGCGGGCATCGCGCAGCAGCGCGTCCGGGTCGTCCGCATCGTAGAAGCCGCGGATGCGGCCCATCCTGTCCACCAGCACCAGCCGCTCGCCGTGCATGATGTCGAACGCCTCCAGCCGCGGGTCGGCGCCCTGGCGCGGGATCTTTCCCATCGCCGTGTGGAAGCCCTGCACCACCGTCCGCTCGACTTCCTTCTGCTCGCCGGTCAGCGACCGCCAGAGCCCGGGCCGCGCGCCGTAGATCTCGCCGTACCGCTTGAGCTTGGGCGGCGTGTCGCGCTCGGGGTCCACGCTGATGGAGAGCAGCCCGATGTTGCCGCCCTGCTCCAGTGGCAGCAGCCTGTCTTGGAGTTTCCTCATCTTCGACTGCAGCCGCGGACAGGCGTCGGCGCAGGAGGTGAAGACGAAGTCGGCGATCCAGACGCGGCCCAGCAGGTCGTCGCGGCGGAAGGCCTTGCCGTCCTCGGCCACCAGCGAGAAGGCCGGGAGCTGCGCCAGCACGGGCAGCTCGGGCCGGGCCACCTGCCGGAACATCAGCGCGCCCATGGGGACCGCCAGCGCCAGCGCGGCGAAGGCGATCCACGCAGGGTGCAGCACCAGCCTTCCAGGCTTCTGCGCGACGGCCTGCATGGCGGGCAGTTATAGCGGGGAAAATCGGGGACACGATACGGAATTCGTCCGACGGACAAATTCCGTATCGTGTCCCCAATTTCCTACCGCCAGTTGGTCAGCAGCCGCTCGCGATCGAACAGCCGGACCGCGACGAAGATGAGCGCGACGTCCGCGATGGCGACGCCCGCCGCCAGCCCGAAGTAGAACCGCGGGCCGAGGGCGATGCGCCCCGCGAGCTGCACCACCAGGAGCCCAAGGAGCGGCAGCACCGTTGTGGCGGCCAGGTTCTGGGCCGCTCGCGGGTCCAGCACGCGTGAAGAGACCG
>DASRTX010000438.1:0-2007 GCA_035655715.1 Myxococcales bacterium
CCCCGCTGCCATAACATCGCCGCTTCGAGCTGGGGCAGCGGGCCCGCGTTCTTCACTTGTCCGCGCAGGGTGAGGAGCGGCTCGCCGGGATAGTCCGGCTCGGCCTGCGGCTGGCAGGCGAGCACGCCCAGCATCATGAAGATGGCTCTTCGCATCGCAGTGCCCCTCCTTGTCCATGGACCGCGAGCGCCCGGTTCGTGGCAAAGACCTCCTCATCTTGCCCCAATCCGCGGGTCGCGGTCCTCAAGCGTGAGAAGGCCAAGCCTGGGAGCCGACGATGCGATTGCTGATCTGCGTTGCCTTGCTGTGCGCCTGCGGAAAGCAGCGGGCGGAAAGACCGATGGACATCCAATCGCACGTCGCGCTGCAAAAAGCCGCGACCTGCGACGACCTGGCCAGGACGGTGCAGGACACCGCGGTGCGGCAGATGAGATCCCAGCTGGATCTGGCGAAGGACGGGTCCTTCTACGGCGTCGCCCTCCCCGCCGCGGGCGGCGCACCCGCCGCCGGAGGCGTGCCCGCCAGCTACACCACCACCAACACGCAGGTGTCCGGCGTCGACGAGGCCGACTTCGTCAAGAACGACGGCACGCGCATCTTCGTCCTCTCGGGACGCAAGCTGTTCGCCGCCGCCAGCTGGCCGCCGCAAGACCTCGCGCTGGCCGGATCGCTCGAGATCGAGGGTTGGCCCGGCTCGATGTTCCTCGACGGCGATCGGGTAGTGATCTTCTCCAGCGTCTGGGCCGCTCCCGCCGGCTCCTGGGCGCCGGTGCCCATCAGCGCCTGCGCCGTCGACGGCGGCGGCTGCTTCTGGGGATCCGCCACCACCAAGATCACCGTCGTGGACGTGAGCGACCTGGCGTCCCCCTCCGTGAAGTCAGAGCTCTACGTGCCCGGGTACGCCGTCGGCTCGCGCCGCATCGGAACCTCGGTGCGTCTGGTCCTCAGCGACTCCGTGCGCTGGCCGCTCGCGATCCGCTGGTGGCCCGACTACGATCCCAACGTCTGGCAGGACAAGGACCGCTTCGCGGCGGCGATCGACGCGCTGGAGAATGCCAACGAGGCCATCATCCGTGGCACGCCGATCGGGGCGTGGTTCCCGCCGGCGCAGCGCAAGATCCAAGGCGGCGCGCTGGTGGACGTTGCGTACCAGTGCAGCGATTTCTATCTGGCCAACGCGCCGGAACGGCTGGGCCTGGTCACCATCGCGACGCTCGATCTCGCGCGGCTGGACGCCGGAATCTCGCGCGCCAGCATCGTGGGCGAGGCGGGTGTGATCTACGCCACGCAGGACCGCCTGTATCTCGCCGCCCCGCACTGGTGGTGGTGGACGCTCGCGGGCCAACGCGACTTCACCTACCTGCACGAATTCGACATCGGCGATCCGGCGCACGCCGGGTACGTCGCCTCCTCCGGCATCGAGGGACACCCGGGCGATTCGTTCGCGATGGACGAGAAGGACGGTTTCCTGCGCATCGCCACCAGCACGCTGTCCTTCGAGGAGAATCCGGCGCAGCCGCGATCCTTCCGGACCGTCGCCGGCAGCAGGCTCACCATCCTCAAAGCCGACACCCTGCAGCGTGTGGGGGAGATCCCTTCCCTCGTCGACGAAGAGCGCCTGACCGCGATGCGCTTCTTGGGTGACGCCGGGTTCGCGGTCACTTTTCGCAACGTGGACCCGCTGGTGACCCTCGATCTGTCCGACCCCGCGAACCCGCGCAAGGTGGCCGAGCTGACGCTGCCAGGCTTCTCCACATACTTGCAGGCCATCGACGCGACCCATCTCCTCGCCATCGGGCAGGAGCTTCCACTCGACGGCGCGGGCCACCCCGACTGGAGCCGGCGCGCGGTCCAGTTGTCGATCTTCGACGTGGGCGACCTCGCGCATCCGCGGCGCACCGCGCAGCACCTGGTGGGAACGGCATCGGCGTACAGCGAGGCGCTGTGGGATCATCATGCCTTCAACTGGTACCGCCCCGACGCCAAAAGACCGGGCCTCCTCGCCAT
>DASRTX010000439.1:0-4650 GCA_035655715.1 Myxococcales bacterium
CCACTGGGAAGGCCGCCGCCTCGGGCGCACCCAGCGACTTCGCGCGGCGCGCCACCTCCTCCAGCTGGTTGCGCCGCCGCGCCGCGACGGCGAGCTTCACGCCCTCCCCGGCCAGCTGCAGCGCCACCGCCTCGCCGATGCCGGAGCTCGCGCCCGTGACCAGCGCCACCTTGCCGCGGATCCCCAGATCCATCAGGTCTTGCGCAGGTAGGCGTCGGTGCCGTCCAGCCAGTCCTGCCGGGGTGGATCGAAGACGTCCACGTCCAGCGTGTCCTCGAGCGCCTCGGCGCTGTGCGGCAGGTCCGGCGGAATGGTGAGCACCTCGCCGGCGCGCACGTCCACCTGCTCGTCGCCGGCCGGCCCCAGCCGGAAGCGGAGCGCGCCCTCCAGCACGTAGGTGATCTGCTCGTTGGCGTGCTGGTGCCGCGGGACCACGCAGCCCTTCTTCAAGTAGACGTGCGTGATCATCATCCGCTCGCCGGTGATCATGCGGCGGTCGAGCTTCTCCGAGAGCCGCTCCCTGGGCATCGACTCCCAGCGGAAATGCCTCGCCCTCTTCTCCTCGGGCATGCGGTCCCTCCCTGCCTACTTGGGCTGCTGGACGATACGCAGGTACGGCTTGGGGGACTTCCATCCCTGGGGGTACTGCTTCTTCGCCTCCTCGTCGCTCACCGACCCCGAGATGATCACGTCCTGCCCCTGCTTCCAGTTGGCGGGGGTGGCCACCTTGTGCTTCGAGGTGAGCTGCATGGAATCGAGCGCGCGCACGATCTCGTCGAAGTTCCGCCCCGTGGTCATGGGATACATGAGGATGAGCTTGATCTTCTTGTCCGGCCCGATGATGAACACCGAGCGGACCGTGGCGTTGTCTGCCGGCGTGCGCGCCTTGGCATCGCCGCTCACCGAGGCCGGCAGCATGTCGTAGAGCTTCGCCACCTTGAAGTCGGCGTCCGCGATCATCGGGTAGTTGGGCAGCGTGCCCTGCGTCTCCTCGATGTCCTTGGACCAGCGCTTGTGATCGTCCACCGAGTCCACCGAGAGGCCGATGATCTTGGTGTTGCGCTTGTCGAACTCGGGCTTGATCCGCGCCATGTACCCGAGCTCGGTGGTGCAGACGGGAGTGAAGTCCTTGGGGTGTGAGAAGAGGACCGCCCACTGGTTGCCGATCCATTCGTGGAAGTTGATCTCGCCCTGGGTGGTCTGGGCCGTGAAGTTGGGCGCTTCTTCGTTGATCCGCATGGGACGCCTCCGCGTCGGGTTTGTGGCGCACAACCGTAGCGCCGTGAGGGCTGGGATGCCAGCCACTCTGCAACGATCCACGCCCGCGAATCAGGTTGGCCCCCTGCCGAGCCAGCGTCAGGTCTGCAGGCGGAGCCAGAACATCAGCGCGCGCGTGTCGAAATACCCGAAGTCGAGCCCTCTTCCGTCTCCGCTGTGGGCGACGTACCCATCGAAGGAGAAGCGTACCCCGAGATCCAGTGCCCGGACGGGGCTGAGCACCGCCTCCAGGCCGATGGGCAAGTAATGCAGCGCCGCCGAGGTCCCGCTGGTGACGATCACCGCGGAGTACCCGGCCTGCAGGGTGAAGGCGAAATGGGGATCGGGTTGTACCAGCAATCCCACCGGCAGGTTGAAGCCGATGCTGGTGCCGCTGTTGTCGCTGCCGCCCTCGAAGACGAGGATGTCGGTGGAGAGGTCGGTGAAGGGGCCGACGCCGAAGTAGATACCCGTTCCGCCGGAGCCCATGTTGTTGAAATGACCGAACTGGACGGCGCCGGTGCGGCCGCTGACGAAGGCGACGGCTGAGCTGAAGGACACCTTGAGGGGCAGGCCCAGCCCGCCGAAGTAGCGACCGACGTGGTCGTTCCTGACGTCCGCGCCGTTCACGCCGACCCGCTCGTAGCCTGCGTCCAGGCGGAGCGCGGCGTGCGGATCGAGTGCCAGGGACGCGCCACCCAGGATGGAGCCGAATGCGAATCCTGGGTGGACCGGCAGCGCCACGGCCAGGCCGAGTTGCACCTGGTCGGTGACGCCGAAGTCGACGCCGGCGGCGAGGGTCTCGCCCGCGAGCGGTGAAGGGCCGGGTTCGGTGAGGCCGGCGTTCACGTTGGAGAAATCCCAGTTCGTATAGGTGCCGTGCAGGGTGAGGCTGCCCTCGCCAGCCCGCAAGGTGAGCGGCCGCTGGATGAGCGGCTCCGCCGACTGAGCGCCAACCGCCGCGCTCCAGAGAACGGCGCCGAGGAGAGGGAGAGGGAATTTCATTGGATTCTCATCGTCGCGCAATCCCGACGTGGCCACCACGGCGGTCGCCGCAATCGCCCTGCTCCGGATGGGCCACACCGGCTCGCAGGGCGAGTTCCAGGCGAACCTGCGCCGCGCGGTCGACTACGTCAAGGCCGCGGTGGAGCGCGCTCCGGCGGATCAGATCGCCGTCCAGGCGCCAGGGACGTGCTCGAGGAGAAGAGCGGCCCTCTCGCGCGTGTCGAACGCTGATCACGCCGGCGATCCGCCCTGGAGCGGGCGGCAGGCCCGCCCAAGGTTGAACGCAAACGCATTCCGCAATCGCCAGCCGATGAAGGTTCCGTTCCACCCATCAGGCTGCTACGCTGGCTTGGGTGAAGCCCGCCGACGTGATCGCGGTCAGGGCGCTGCGCAAGGAATACGCGACGTCGCGGGGACCCGTCGTCGCGCTTGACGGCATCGACCTCGCCGTGGCCGAGGGAGAGTTCGTGGCCATCGTCGGCCCCTCGGGCTGCGGCAAGTCCACGCTGCTCAAGATCCTGGCCGGTCTTTCGCCCGCGAGCGGCGGCGAGGTGAAGCTCCGCGACGCCGTGATCCGCGGCCCCCGGCGCGACATCGGGGTGGTCTTCCAGTCGCCGGTGCTCTTTCCCTGGCGGACCGTGCTCGACAACGTGCTCCTCCCGGTGGACGTCCAGCGCCTCGGCCGGGAGAAGAATCGCTCCCGCGCCCTGGAGCTGCTCAGGCTGGTCGGGCTGGGCGGGTTCGAGCACCGCTATCCGTGGGAGCTGTCCGGCGGCATGCAGCAGCGCGTGGCCATCACGCGCGGCCTGATCCACAACCCGGCCATGCTCTTGATGGACGAGCCCTTCGGCGCCCTGGACGCCTTGACCCGCGAGACCATGAACCTCGAATTGCAGCGCATCTGGCTGGAGCGCCGCGAGACCGTGCTCTTCGTCACCCACTCCATCGTCGAGGCGGTTTTCCTCGCCGACCGCGTGCTGGTGATGACGCCGCGGCCCGGGAGGCTGCTCGACCGGATCGACGTGGCCCTGCCCCGCCCGCGCGCGCTCGACGTGACCGCGACGCCGGAGTTCGGCGGCATCGTCCGCAGGATCCGCTCGCACTTCCGCGCCGGGCCGGGCATTGAGGCATGAGCGCCTTGCGCGACCAGACCTTGCGCGCGCTCCTGCTCGCGGCGGCGCTGGGTCTGTGGGAGGGCGCCGTCCGGGCCCTGCGCATCCCTGCCTTCATCCTGCCCGCCCCCTCGCAGATCGGCATCGCCCTCTACCGCGGCGCCGCCAGCGGCGTGTACTTCGAGAACTCCTGGATCACCCTGGCCGAGACGCTCTTGGGATTCGCGCTGGGCGCGGCGGTGGCCTTCGTCGCCGGCACGGCGCTGGCGATGAGTCGGCGCATCGAGTTCCTCTTCTATCCCTTCATCGTCATGTTCCAGTCGATGCCCAAGGTGGCGCTGGCGCCGCTGGTGGTGGTCTGGTTCGGCCTCGGCCTCACCTCCAAGGTGATCAGCGCGGCCCTGATCGCCTTCTTTCCCTTGCTGGTGAACACCGTGGTGGGCCTGCGCTCGGCGGACGAGGACCGCGTCGATCTGATGCGCTCGCTGGGAGCAAGCCCGCTGCAGATCTTCCGCATGCTCCGCCTGCCTTCGGCCCTGCCCTTCATCATGGCGGGACTGGAAGTGGCCATGGTCTTCTCGCTGGTCGGCGCCATCGTCGCCGAGTTCGTCGGCGCCGAGGCTGGCCTCGGCGTCCTCATCCAGAGCCGGAACTTCAGCATGGACGTGGCCGGCGAGTTCGCGGTGCTCTTCATCCTCGCGGTGATGGGACTGCTGCTCAACGCGCTGCTTGTCTCCGTTCGCCGCCGCGTGCTGTTCTGGGATCCCTCGCAGAAGGCGGGGCCTGCGGGCCCTACGCTGAAAGGCGGCAGCCCATGAAGAAGGCGATCCTGGTGGCCTCGCTCCTGGCAGCGCTCTTCGGAAAGCACTCCCCTGCACACGCCGCGGAGACCACCGTCAAGGTTGGGTTCTGCGCGCGCACCATCACCTCGGCCGCGGCACCCTTCGCCATCGCCACCAAGCTGGGCTGGTACGGGCGCGCGGGAATCAAGGTGCAGCTCGTCCCTGTTCCCGGCTCCACCGATTGCGCCAAGCTGGTGGCGACGGGCGACCTGGCCTACTCGCTGCCGTCCATCGAGCCGCTCCCCACGCTGCGGCGGCAGGGCGTGAAGGCGAAGATCATCTACACGGCCTACCAGGGCAACATCTACGGAATCGCCGTCCCCAAGGACGGGCAAATCCGGTCGATCCGGGAACTCAAGGGAAAGAAGATCGGCGTAGCCTCGATGGGATCGGCGGGCGTGCCGGTGGCGCGAGGTCTGCTGGCGATGAACGGG
>DASRTX010000440.1:0-13271 GCA_035655715.1 Myxococcales bacterium
CGCGCCGCAGACGGAGTCTGAGACGCAGATTCCCCCGTCCACGTGCGCACCGGCGCCGCAAGGCGCGGCAGCGGTGCAGACACCGCCGTCGAGCGTGGTCCCCGGCCCGCACACCACTCGCACGCCAGCATCGTCAGGCAGGCAATCGACGCCGGCCTGGTGGGTGCCGGTGCCGCAGCGCACCGTCAAGACGCACGAGCCGTTCTCGAGATGCGTCCCGGCGCCGCAAGGTACCGCCGCGCCACTTCCGCCGCAGGCAACGGCGAGCAGTGCCAATGCCAAAGGAATCTTTGCCATGGGCAAGCATCAAACTGCTCCTGCGGGTGTTACGCAAGCCATCCTCCAGATCATTTTCATTCAACGCGCTATCGGCTTGAAACGAATGCAGAAAGACCGGAAGCGCAGCGTCCTGTCCCGTTCCTCACCCCGGCAGCGAGAGGGCGCCTTTCGGGCCCTTGAGCGCTGCGCGCAGCACCGGCTGCGGGCCATCGGCGACGTTGACGTCGAGATGAACTTTCGTCGCCACCGCGTGCAGCTCGCGTGCCCGCGGCGTCGAGAGCTCGAATCGATCCACCTGGCAGCCCTTGGGCGCATCGGCCGAGGGATGCACCGCGTCCTTGCTCCACTCGATGAAGAAGGGCAAGAGCCCCCCGGCGTCGTCGCGCAGCGAGAGCGCCTTCCAGCGAAGCGTCTGACCCGAAGGCCGCTCCCGGGCGCCTGCCCGCACCGGCTCGAAGGCAATGCCGGCAGCCGTGAGCTGCCGCTGGACTGCCTCGATGTCGCCGACATGCGCTGCCCAGCCGATCAGCCTGGGCGATTCGATGCGGTAGAGCTGCCGGACATCGGAGCTGCGCGGCTGCTGCGGATCGGGCGCGATGATCTCGAGATACCGCCGTTCCCCCAGCGAGAGCAGCGCGTTGCGCGAGCCGCGCCCCGGATGGACGCCACCGAAGGCCGCACGCACGCCAAGATGGCGCTCGACCAGCTCGATGCCCTTGTCGAGATCGCCGCAGCCCAGCAGCATGTGATCGAAGTTCGAAGGTACAGCGGGCGCGCCCGCACCGCGCGCGCGAAACGCCAGCGCGCCGGCAAGGGCCAGGATCGAGCGTCGGGAGAGAGGGGACATATCCGCGTTATCTGTCGCCGGGACCCCGCGATCAAGCCCCGGTGCTCGGTGTCGTCGGCCGGAGTCAGACGTTGTCCGACTCGGTCGAACGGGTCGCCGCCCCACCCTGCCCCCACTTCCATCCCGCGATCTCCGGCATGTCGTCGCCGTACCGCGCGATGTACTGCTTGTGCTCGATCAGCTTGTCCCGGATGGCCTGCTTGGCGTACGCGGCGCGCGCGCCCAGCTCGGGCACGCGATCGATCACGTCGCCCACCAGGTGGAAGCGATCCATGTCGTTGAGGACGCACATGTCGAACGGGGTGGTGGTGGTGCCCTCTTCCTTGTAGCCGCGGACGTGGAAGTTCCGGTGGTTCGAGCGCCGGTAGGTCAGCCGGTGGATCAGCCAGGGATAGCCGTGAAACGCGAAGATGACCGGCTTGTCGGTGGTGAAGAGCTCGTCGAAATCGTGGTCGGAGAGCCCGTGCGGGTGCTCCCCGGCGGTCTGCAGCTTCATCAGATCCACGACGTTGATCACGCGCGCCTTCACCTCGGGCGCGTGCTGCCGCAGCAGCTCCACAGCGGCCAGCGTCTCCAGCGTCGGCACGTCGCCGCAGCAGGCCATCACCACGTCGGGCTCGCCGCCGCGGTCGTTGCTGGCCCACTCCCAGATGCCCAGGCCCGCGGTGCAGTGCTTGATCGCCTGATCCATCGTCAGCCACTGCGGCGCCGGCTGCTTTCCGGCGACGATCAGGTTCACGTAGTTGCGGCTGCGCAGGCAGTGGTCGGTGACCGAGAGCAGGCAGTTGGCGTCCGGCGGGAGGTAGACGCGCACGATCTCCGCCTTCTTGTTGACGACGTGATCGATGAAGCCGGGGTCCTGGTGGCTGAAGCCGTTGTGGTCCTGGCGCCAGACGTGCGACGAGAGCAGGTAGTTGAGGGAGGCCACGGGCCTGCGCCAGGGGATGCCGTTGCAGACCTTCAACCACTTGGCGTGCTGGTTGAACATCGAGTCGACGATGTGGATGAACGCCTCGTAGCAGGAGAAGAACCCGTGCCGGCCGGTCAAGAGATAACCCTCCAGCCAGCCCTGGCACTGGTGCTCGCTGAGCACCTCCATCACGCGGCCGTCGGGCGCGAGATGGTCGTCCGAGGGCAGCGTCTCGGCGACCCACGCGCGGTTGGTCACTTCGAGCACGTCCTGCCAGCGGTTGGAATTGTTCTCGTCCGGGCTGAAGAGCCGGAAGTTCCGCGACTCCAGATTCAGCTTCATCACCTCGCGCAGGAACCGGCCCATCACACGGGTCGATTCGGCGACAGCGCCGCCTGGCGCCGGCACCTCCACGGCATGGTCGCGGAAGTCGGGCATCATCAGATCTCGCAGGAGCAGCCCGCCATTGGTGTGCGGGTTGGCGCTCATCCGCCGGGCCCCGCGAGGCGCCAGCTCGGCGAGCTCGGGCCGCAGCCTCCCGTCGTCGCCGAAGAGCTCCTCGGGCCGGTAGCTCTTCATCCACTGCTCGAGGATGCGCACGTGCGCCGGGTTCTGGTGCATCTCGCCGAGCGGCACCTGGTGCGACCGCCACGAATCCTCGACGCGCTTGCCGTCCACCTCCTTGGGGCAGGTCCAGCCCTTCGGCGTGCGCAGCACGATCATGGGCCAGCGTGGGCGGCCGACAGATCCCTTGCGCGCCTCGGTCTTGATGCGCTGGATGTCGGCGACGATACCGTCGAGCGTCGCCGCCATCAGCTCGTGCATCTTGTCCGGCTCGTGGCCCTCGACGAAATGGGGCACATACCCGTATCCACGCAGCAGCTGGTCCAGCTCTTCCGGGCTGATGCGGGCGAGGACGGTGGGGTTGGCGATCTTGTAGCCGTTGAGGTGGAGGATGGGCAGCACGGCGCCGTCGGTCGCCGGGTCAAGGAACTTGTTGGAGTGCCAGCTGGTGGCCAGCGCGCCCGTCTCCGCTTCGCCGTCCCCGATCACGCAGGCGACGATCAGATCGGGATTGTCGAACGCCGCGCCGTAGGCGTGCGATAGCGCATAGCCCAGCTCGCCGCCCTCGTGGATGGAACCGGGCGTCTCCGGCGCCGCGTGGCTGGGGATGCCGCCGGGGAAGGAGAACTGGGTGAAGAGGCGCTTCAACCCGGGCTCGTCCCTGGACACCTCGGGATAGACCTCGCTGTACGTCCCCTCGAGGTACGCATTCGCCACCAGCCCGGGGCCGCCGTGCCCCGGCCCGGCGACGTAGAACATGTCGAGGTCGAGCTTGCGGATGATCCGGTTGAGATGGGCGTAGATGAAGTTCAGGCCCGGCGTCGTCCCCCAGTGTCCGAGGAGGCGCGGCTTGATGTGTTCCCGGGCGAGCGGCTTCTTCAACAGCGGGTTGTCGTACAGGTAGATTTGCCCGACCGACAGGTAGTTGGCCGCCCGCCAATATCTGTCGACGAGCGCGCGTTCCGTGTCCGACAGCGTCTTTGCCATGATCATTCCTCTCACCCGAGCAACCGCGTGACGTGGCCGGCGATCACCCGCTCCTCATCCGCGGCGACGACGCGCACCTCGAACTGCCCCAAGTGCGCGAGCCCCGCGCAGATGCGGTCGCGAATCTCGGGTGCGTGCTCGCCGATGCCGCCGGTGAAGACCAGCAGATCGAGACCGCCCAGCGCCGCCGCCAGCGCCCCCGCCGCCTTGCGCGCCTGGTAGCAGAACATCTCGACGGCGAGCTTCGCGCGTGCGTCCGAAGACGCGAGCAGCGACTTCATGTCCGGCGTCGTGCCGGAGACGCCGAAGAGGCCCGACTCGCGCTCCACCACGCGCTCGATCTCCTCGCGCGGCATGCGCTGCATGAGGAAGAGCAGCACGCCGGGATCGAGATCGCCCGTGCGCGTTCCCATCATGAAGCCGCCGGCGGGCGTCAGCCCCATGGTGGTGTCGATGCAGACGCCGTCGCGCACCGCGCACATCGAGGCCCCGTTCCCGAGGTGCGCGAGGATGGTGCGGCCCCGCGCGCCCACCTGCGAGACGGCCCATTCGTACGAGAGCCCGTGGAAGCCGTACCTGCGCACGCCCAGCGCAACGACGGAGGCAGGCAGGGGCAGGCGGCTCGCCGCTTCGGGGAGCGTCCGGTGGAAGGCGGTATCGAAGCAGGCAACTTGTGGCAGGGAGGGAGCGCGCTGGGCCACCGCCTCGATGGCCGCGATGGCCGCGGGGAGATGGAGCGGCGCGAACTGGACGGCGTCGCGCAGCTGCGACAGCACGCGGGAGTCGAGGCGGACGGTTTCGTGAAAGACGGGTCCGCCGTGGACAACGCGATGTCCCACGGCCTCCGCCTGCGGCATCTCGTCGAGCACCGCGCGCACGGCGTCGGCGTGGGTGGCATGTCCGCCCGGCAATCCGATCCCGGTCGCCGCCTCGCCGCGCACGCGCCGGTCTCCGTCGAACAGTGCCGACTTGAGCGAGGAAGAGCCGCAGTTCAGCACCAGGATCTTCACTGCGCCACCCGCCTGAGTTTCGGGGACACCATACGTAACTTGACGTAAGGTGTCCCCGAAATTCTCACGGCTGCTCCAGAAGGTGCGAGCGGTCGTTCCAGCAGCGCAGGACGCGCTGCTCATGCTCGCGCCCCAGCACGCTGAGCGAGGCTGGGTCGAGCGCGAAATAACGGCCCGCCACGGGGGCGAGCCGGAGCCAGCGCGCGGCGAGGATGCGCAGGACGTGCCCGTGCGCGAAGAGCGCCACGTCTCCGGAGACGCTCTCGCAGCGGGCGATCACCCGGTCGCAGCGCGCGCCCACCTGGTCGGCGGACTCGCGCGCGAGGGCGGCGCCGCCCCAGATCGTCCAGCCAGGCTCCTGCTCGCGGATCTGCGCCGTGGTGCGGCCCTCGTACCCGCCATAGTCCCACTCCAGCAGATCCGGCTCCGGCACCGCGACCTCGCCGCAACCCGCCAGGCGGCAGGTCTCGCGGGCACGCGCGAGCGGGCTGGTGAGCACCAGCGCGAACTTGCGCCCCGCGAGCCGCCGCCCGAGGAGCGCCGCCTGCCGCTCGCCCACCGGCGTCAGGCCGATGTCGGTACGGCCGGTGTGCTGGCCGGATCGGCTCCAGGCCGTCTCGCCGTGGCGGATGAGGCAGAGCTCCGGCATCGCGCTCCTCCCGTTACGACTTCGCCTTCAGGCTCCGGTACCGGCGGATCAGCGCGTTGGTGGAAGCGTCGTGTCGGAGCAGCGGTTCCTGTGCGCTCTCCAGCTCGGGGATGATGCGCTGGGCGAGCACCTTGCCCAGCTCGACTCCCCACTGATCGAAGGAGTCGATGTCCCAGATCACGCCTTGCGTGAACACGCTGTGCTCGTAGAGCGCCACCAGGCTGCCCAGCGAGGCCGGCGTGAGCCGCTCCGCGAGGATGGTGTTGGTGGGCCGGTTGCCCTCGAACACCCGGTGCGGCGCGACCGACGGCGGTGTGCCCTCGGCCTCGACCTCCGCGCGCGTCTTCCCGAAGGCGAGCGCTTCCGTCTGTGCGAGCACGTTGGCGATGAGCATGTCGTGGTGGCGCCCGAGCGGGTTCAGCGTCTGCGCGAAGGCGATGAAGTCGCAGGGGATGAGGTGCGTGCCCTGGTGGATGAGTTGGTAGAACGAGTGCTGGCCGTTGGTGCCGGGCTCGCCCCAATAGACGGGGCCGGTCGCGCAATCGACCGTGCTGCCGTCGAGCGCGACGTGCTTGCCGTTGCTCTCCATGGTGAGCTGCTGGAGATACGCGGGGAACCGTTTCAAGTACTGCTCGTAGGGCAGCACCGCCACCGTCTCGGCTCCGAAGAAGTCGGCGTACCAGATCCCCAAGAGCCCCAGCAGCACCGGCAGGTTGCGCTCCAGTGGAGCGGTGCGGAAGTGCTCGTCCATCTCATGGAAGCCCGCCAACATCGCCCGGAAGTTGTCGGGACCGACGGCGATCATGGTGGACAGCCCGATGGCCGAGTCCATCGAGTAGCGGCCTCCCACCCAGTCCCAGAAGCCGAACATGTTGGCGGTGTCGATGCCGAACGCGGCCACCTTCGCCGCGTTGGTGGAGACGGCCACGAAGTGCCGCGCCACCGCCTTCGCATCTCCGCCCAGCCCGCGCAGCGCCCACTCGCGCGCGCTCTCGGCGTTGGTCATGGTCTCCAGCGTGGTGAAGGTCTTGGAGGAGACGACGAAGAGCGTCTCCGGGGCGTCGAGGTCGCGTGTCGCCTCGGCGAGGTCGGTGCCGTCGACGTTGGAGACGAAGCGGAAGGTCATGCTGCGCTCGCTGTAGTGCCGCAGCGCCTCGAAGGCCATCACCGGCCCCAGGTCGGAGCCGCCGATCCCGATGTTGACGACGTTGCGGATGCGCTTGCCGGTGTGGCCCTTCCACGCGCCGCTCCTCACCAGCGAGGCGAAGTCGGCCATCTTGTCGAGGACGGCGTGGACCTCCGGGACGACGTCCTGCCCGTCGATCTCCATACGCGCCCCGCTGGGCGCGCGGAGGGCGACGTGGAGCACCGCCCGGTTCTCTGTGCGGTTGATCTTCTCGCCGCGAAACATGGCGTCGCGGCGCGCCGCCACGCCGCGCTCGTCCGCAAGGCCGACGAGCAGCCGCAGCGTCTCGTCGGCGATCCGGTTCTTCGAGTAGTCGAGAAAGAGCCCCGCTCCCGAAGCGGTGAAGCGCTCGGCGCGCCCGGGATCCCGCGAGAACAACTCCCGCAGGTGGACGTCCTTGATCTGCGCAAAGTGCGCCCGCAGCGCTTGCCAGGCTGTCGTCTGGGTGGATTTCGGAGACATTCCGCCTCCTGCATGCATGCTCAGGGAGAGATGCCGGAAGCCTCCTCCAGGTCGCGTGTCGCGTAGAGCACGCCGCCGCGGAGGGTCATCACGGTCTTGCGCACGTCGGAGATGCGGGCCAGCGGGTCGCCGTCGATCACCACCAGATCCGCGTCCTTGCCCGCGGCGATGGAGCCGCTGCGTCCGGTGGCCTTCATCACCCGGGCAGGAACCACGGTGGCGGCCTGCAGCGCCTCGGCGGGCGTGAGGCCGCCCTGCACGAACAGCTCCAGCTCGCGGTGCAGCGAGAAGCCGGCCAGGTAGTCAGTGCCCGCCACCACCGTGACGTGCTCGTCGTGCAGCACCTTGGCCATGCGCAGGGCCTTGTCCCACGACCGCGCGTAGAGATCCTTTTTCCCTTCCAGCGGAAGCCCGCCGATGAGGAAGAATCGCTGCGCCTGGACCGGCAGCCGCCGCACCGTCTCCTGCCAGCCCGGCAGCACCTTCCCCTGCTCGGCCACGTAGACGGGCTCGAAGGTGACGTAGGTGGGGTCGACCACGGTGTGGTGCTCGCGGAGCAACGCGTAGAACTCCTTGGCGGCGGGTCCTTCCAGATCGAAATCGGCCGCCTTGTCGCCCACCAGCGAGAAGCGCAGGGGCGTCCGCGTCTCGGTTTCGTGGGTGGCAAAGAAGTTCAGCATGAGCTGATTGATGTGCTCGACTCCGTCGTAACCGGCGCGCACCGCCTCATTGGCCAGCATGCCGTGAGGAATGTGGCCGGTGACGCCCATGCCGCGCGCGTGCGCCTCCCGGGCCAGCACCGGCACCAGCGCGGGGTCCATCGAGTTGTAGATCTTGATCATCTCGTAGCCGCGCTGGTGGAAGAACTCCACCGCCTTGCGGGCCTCGTCCGCGTTGGTGGCGGTGATCTCCGCGTGGGCGGCATCCTTGCCGCGGCCCTCGATGAAACCCGCGCGGTAGACGCGCGGCCCGATGGCGCTGCCCTCGTCGAACGCCTTCTTGAAACCGTCCAACAGCTCGGATCGGTTGCCCACGTCGCGGACGGTGGTCACGCCGCAGGCGATGTTCAGCATCCCGTCGTCGGGTCCGAGGTGCGCGTGCATGTCCCACAGCCCTGGCAGGAGCGCCTTGCCTTTCAGGTCCACCACCTCCGCCCCCGCCGGCGGCGCATCCCTGGAGACGGACTCGATCTTCCCGTCGCGCACCACCACGGTCTGATCGGGAACCCACGCGCCGCGCTCCACGTCCAGCACGCGCGCGTGCGTCAGCGCGAATCCGCCCTGCGGCGGCTTGCGGCCCAGCTTTCCCGCCAGCTCCTTGTCGCGGCGCTGGCGCACCTCTTCCTGCCGCGCGGTCAGCGAATCCTGTACGCCTTCTTGTCCTTCCTCTCCGAACCAGAAGCCGGGAAACACTTCAGCGAAGAAGGTGTTGTCGTCCCGGGTCCACACGTAGCGCGGCTGGAACGACAGTCCGGAGATGGCGTAGAGCAGGAAGTGCTTGCCGCCGGCGCTCAGGTCCCCCGCCTTCTCGATGTGCGCGGTGCCCCCGGGAAGAAGCTGCAGCGTGCCCCCGTGCTTGAAGAGCGCCGCCACCAGCAAGGCGTCCGCATCGGTGGCGGAGTTGGGGATGAAGAACGCCGGCGCCGTGACGTTCCGTTCGCCCTGCTCCTCCTTGCTGTGCCAGCTTGCGCGCCCGCTCTGCAACGAGAAGTGCTCGTCGACGGGCGCATTCAGCTCGGTGTGGCCCTTGGCGTCCAGCGACGCGATGGTGCCGTCGGGCGCGAGACGGATGACGGCATCGGCGTGGGGGCCCCGGCCGTTCTCGTGGATGTCCACCGCGTTGGTGATGGTGCCGTCGGGCGCCGTGGTGACGACGGAGCCCCCGACGTTCTGACCGTTGAAGACGAAGCTGCGGCGGACGGTCGTCGCCGAAGAAGACGGCGCAGGCCTGGAAGACGCGCAGGCGATCGCCGAGAAGCAGACCAAGACGGCTCTCATGGGCGGCAGCATATGCGATCTGCGGTCTCACCTGGCCGGCTGGAGCCCGAGCTGCAACTCCCGGGCGGCCCCGCTGTCGGGATCGTCTCCACCGAGTGTCGCCTCGAGGTGCTCGCGGGCCACGGCGACCGCGGCGAGCGCTTCGCCAGATTTCCCCTGGACGCGCAGGGCGCTGGCGAGAGCGAGTTGGGCGAGGCCGACGCGGCTGGAGAGCGTTGCCGGAGCGGTAGCCGCCTGCTCGAGCGCGAGGGCGCGGGCGGCGTCGGAGCGGGCTTGCTCTGCCCTGCCGTCCTGAAGCTCGAAGCTCGATCGCCGGAGCAGGAACTGGCCCTGCGCGTCCCTCTTCTCGGCGAGGGCAACCGCGCGATCGTGATCGGCGCGGGCAGCCTGCTTGTCGCCGCGGGCCTGCGCCAGCAGCGCACGCTGCGAAGCGAGCGATGCGAGGCGATAGTGCCCCGGCGGAAGCCTCGCCTCCCTGGGCTCCAGCTCCGCCAGCGTCTGCGCGGCCCGGGCCAGATCCCCGAGGCGAAGGTAGACGAGGTTTCGCAGATAGAGGGCAAAGGTGACGACGCCCTCGTCGCCCGCGCGGCGCGCCTCGGCGTACGCCCGGTCGGCGCGGTCCCTGGCTTCCGCGAGGCGGCCGATGTCCATCAGCGTCCGCGCGTGATTGGTGAGCAGCATCGGGGCCACGCCGCGCTGCCCGCCGTCCGCGCTGCTGATCCCGATGGCCCGGCGGAAGAGTTTCTCCGCCGCGAGCGGCCGGCCGAGAGCGCGCACCACCAGGCCCCAGTTGTTGAGCAGGGTCCCGGCGCGGTCGGTCTGGGCCCGACCCAGCCCTTCGAGCAGCGCCCAGGACTGCGCGAAGGCCTTGTCCGCATCCTGGAAACGCTGCGCCATCCGATAGGACTCTGCCAGGTCCATCGCCACCCGCAATTCGAGCAGGTCGGTCCCCTGCGCCGACTCGCGCAGCAGCCGTTGCGCCTCCTGGCAACGCTCGATGGCGAGCTGCCCATTGTCCGCGGCGCGCGCGATCGAGCTTCCCCGCAGCAGGCAGAACACGCGATGCAGGACGAACTGGGGCGCCTGCGGCAGCAGGGCCATCCCTTCGGCCAGCAGCTTTTCCCCGCGCTCGAGCTCGTTCGCCTCCCCGACGGCATCCGCCAGCGCGCAGGCAGCCTTGGCGCGCGTGGCGACCTCGCCGCTCCTTGCGGCGAGCTCATACGCCTTGCCGAGCAGCTGGCGGGCCTTGCCGTCCTCTTCCAGGGTCAGGTACTGCTGCCCCAGCGAGACGAGGATCTCGGCGCGGTTCTCGTCGCTGCCGCCGCGCTGCAGGTCGAGGATCTGCTCGGCGCGCCCGAGGAGCTCACGCACGGTGAACGGTTTGCCGCCCGGCGCAGCGTCGGAGAGCAGGAAGGCGTCGAGCTCGTTGATCGCCTCCGCGCGCGACAGCTGGCGCATGGCGAAGTCGCGCTGCTCCGCGGCGAGCGCTGCGGCGCGCGCAGCCTGGCGCGACTGAACCAGGATCCCGGCGACGCCGCCGCCGAGAGCCAGCACCGCCAGCATCGCGAAGGCGACCGGCCACTGGTTGCGGCGCATGAACTTGGCGAGGCGATAGCGGCGTCCGCCCCGGCGCGCCTCCACCGGCTTGCCGTCGAGCCAGCGGCGCAGATCGTCGGCGAAGGCGGCCGCCGAAGGATAGCGGCCCGGCGCCTCCGGCCGCAACGCCTTGAGCACGATGGCGTCGAGATCCCCGGCTACCTCCTGCCAGCGGACGGGGCCTTCGCCCTTGCGCCCGGCGCTGGACGGCGGATCCGGCAGCGAATCGGGATCGAGCGCCGCGCTGCGATCGAAGGGGCGCCGTCCCGCCAAGACTTCGTAGAGCATGACGCCCAGCGAATAGACGTCGCTGGCCACCGCGGCGCGCTCTCCGCGCAGCTGCTCGGGGCTCGCATATGCGGGCGTCAGGGCGCGCTGCCCGGTTCGGGTTGCATCGCCCTCGTCTCCCGGATGCACGATCCGCGAGATGCCGAAGTCGAGCAGCTTTGCGTTGCCGTCCGGCCCGACCAGGACGTTCCCCGGCTTGAGGTCGCGATGGACGACGAGCCGCCGGTGCGCGAAGTCGACGGCGTCGAGGAGCTGGAGAAACAGCTCCACGCGCTTCCGGATGCCCGCACCCCGCCGGTGGACGAAGGCGAGCAGGTCCTCTCCCTCGACATACTCGAGGGCCAGGTATTGGCGGCCGTCCTCCGCCTGGCCCGCGTCGTAGAAGCGGGCGATGCCTGGATGCTCGAGCGAAGCGAGGATCCGCGCCTCCTCACCTGATCCTCCGAGGCCGTGGCCAGCCAGCCGGTCGAGGACCTTGAGCGCCACCACCCGGCGGAAGGTCGGGGTCTGCTGCTCGGCCAGGAACACCCGTCCCATGCCGCCACGCCCGATCTCGCGCACGACGCGATAGGGACCCACCTGATCGGGCAGAGGCATCTCGTCGCGCGCCGCGGCGGCTTCTGGAGTGTGCGCGAGCGTCGCGAAACGGCGCTCTCCCGCGGGAGCGGCAGCGAGGAGCTCCTCCAGCTCGCGCGCCAGCGCTGCATCCTCGTGGCGCAACGAGGTGAGCCACGCTGCGCGTGCCTCGCCCTCCAACTCGCTGGCGTGAGCGAAAAGATCCGGCAACCGCCGATCCGGATTCATCCGTGTCCCCCCGCGACCAGTTTCTACGCGGGAGGGAGTCGGGGGCAAGCACGTCTCACTTTCCCAACGCCTGCCGTCGATCCTGGCATCGACGGATCACGAGGTCCCACATGCGGATTCACCAGGTTCGCTCGTTCCTGTACCGATCGGCGATCCCGCTGGCAGGAGTCGCCCTGGCAGCGGTTGCCTCAGCCGCGGAGAACAAGGTCACCATCTGCCACCGGCCGCCCGGCAACCCCGACAACGTGCACACCCTCTCCGTCGGCGAGGCCGCGGTCGGCGCGCATCTCCGCCACGGCGACGGCCTGGGTGCGTGTCCAACAGGTTGCGGGCGCGATCCCAGGATCTGCGACGACGGGGACGCGTGCACCGTGGATGCCTGCGACGCCGAGGCGGTTTGTCACCACCTGCCGGTGAGCGGAGATCCGGTCTGCAACTTCTGCGGAGACGGACTCGCCCAGCCTCTGGAGGACTGCGACGGCCAGGATCTGAAGGGAGAGACCTGCACGACCGTGCTCGGCCCGGCCTTCGCGCCCGCGGGTCTCACCTGCACCGCTTCCTGCCAGTTCGACACTTCCCAATGCCTGCCTCCGGATCCCGGGGAGGACTAGCCGTCGCGAGACGCGTCGAGCTCGCGCGCCAGCCACGCCCGCGCGAATGCCCAGTCGCGTTTGACGGTGCGCTCCGTCACACCGAGGACCGCTCCGATTTCGGTCAGCTCGAGGCCGCCGAAAAAGCGCAGCTCCACCACGCGCGCTTGCCGGGGATAGGCCGCTGCCAGCCGGCCGAGCGCACGGTCCACGTCGAGCACGTCGGCCGCGTCGTCCGACCCCGCTGCCGTGGAGTCGGTGAGCGTGATCGCGCGCTCGCCGGCGCCGCGTTTTCCGGCCTTGCGAGCGCGGGCGCGATCGACCAGCACGCGGCGCATCATCGTGGCGGCGAGCGCGAGGAAGTGACCGCGGTCCCGCCATTGCACGGCACGCTGATCGACCAGGCGCAACCAGCTCTCGTGGATCAGCGCTGTGGTCTGCAGCGTGGCGCCGGGACTTTCGCGGGCAAGGCGCGCGTGCGCCAGATCGTGCAGCTCGCGGTAGAGGATCTCCATCAACCGATCGCCCGCCCGGACATCGCCGCCGCGCCAGGCGCGCAGCAAGGAGGTGACGGCGGCCGGGCTGCGGTCGGCGTTCGAGGGCAACGATCCCCTACGTTGTCAATGCGCGCGGGCGGAGGCGCCGGGTGGCGACCGGAGCAGCTCGTCCAGGTACGGCTTCCAGATCGCCGCCAGCGTCAGCGTCTGGTGGCCGATGGTCTTCTCGCTCTCGGGAACCAGCACCGAGCGTCCGCGCGGGATCTTCGCGACGGACTTGTCCATGACGCCGAGATCCGGCGGGTTGATCTCGTCGTCGGCGAAGTTCACCGCCAGGAGCGGCGCCTGGATCTTCGCCAGGTCGGGCTCCGGATCGTAGTCCCAGGAAGACTCGTACCAATAGAGGTAATCGTTGGTGTCGAACTTGCTCTGCGCGTTCTCCACCGCCTTGTCGTAGAGCGCCTCGGCCTCCTTGCGCGTGGGAGCCTGCTTCTGCAGCCGCACCGGGCTGTCGGTCATGATCAGGAAAACGGGCATCGTATAGGTCCAACGTTTCGGCTGCGCCTTGTACTCGCCGCCGTTCCAGTCGGGATCGTTGCGGATGG
>DASRTX010000441.1:0-8368 GCA_035655715.1 Myxococcales bacterium
CGCGCCTGGACGAGGCGAACAACATCGCCTGGGCGCGAAAGCTCGAGGAGAACGGGGTCCACGTCGTCTACGGGCTGATCGGCCTGAAGACCCACTGCAAGGTGACGATGGTGGTCCGCCGCGAAGGCCAGGGCATCCGCCGCTACGTGCACCTGGGCACCGGCAACTACAACCCGGGCACGGCGCGCATCTACTCGGACCTCTCCCTCTTCACCGCCCGCGACGACTTCGGGGCCGACGCCACCAGCCTCTTCAATCTGCTCACCGGCTACTCCCGGCCCACGCAGTGGAAGAAGTTCAGGGTGGCGCCGCTCGCGCTCAAGCCCTCGGTGATCGAGATGATCGATCGCGAGGCGGAGATCGCCCGCCAGACCGGCAAGGGCCGCATCGTCGCCAAAATGAACTCGCTGGCCGACAGCGACGTGATCAAGGCCCTCTACCGCGCCTCTCAGGCCGGGGTGCAGATCGACCTGATCATCCGCGGCATCTGCTGCCTGCGGCCCGGCGTGCCCGGGGTGAGCGAGCGCATCCGCGTGATCAGCATCGTCGACCGCTACCTCGAGCACCACCGCATCTGGGTGTTCGACGCAGGCGGCAAGCGCGAGGTCTGGCTCTCTTCGGCCGACTGGATGCCGCGCAACTTCATCCGGCGCGTGGAGGTCGCCTTCCCCATCGAGGATCCGTCGCTAAAAGATAGGATCACCGACGAGATCCTCGCCACCCAGCTCCTCGACAACGTCAAGGCCCGCGTGCTGCTGCCCGACGGGCACTACGAGCGCATCCTGCCCGGCTCCTACGGCACGCCGCTGACGCTGTTGCGCAGCCAGGAGCGGCTGATGAACGTGGCCCGCCGCGCCGGAGCCGCGGCGGAGCAACCGCCGCTGGGAGGGCATGAGATCTTCACCCCAGGCGGCCGGCGGCAGTCTCGCCGGCGCAGGAAGCGCCTGTAGTGCTGGCATGGCTGCTTGCCGCGGGCGCGCTGGCCCTGTCTGCCCCCTGGAAGCCGATCGCGCCCGGGGTGGACGCCGCTCCCGCCGTGGAGTTGGGCGCCGACGCCGCCTGGGCCGCGCGGGTGGTCCTCGTCGACCCCGCCAGGGCGCAGTTCCTGGTCCGCTACGACCCTACCCGGCCGACGCTCTCCCAATGGCGTACCCGCTTTCCCGGCGCGCTGGCCATCGTCAACGGATCTTTCTATTCGGTGGACGGCGCCGAGGTCCGGCCCACCTGCGACATGGTGATGGAGGGCAAGCGGCTGCGCGGCGCCGGCTGCCTGCGGCAGGACGCGCTCTTCTTTGGCGCAGTGGCGCGGAGTGCCCCTCCCACCGAGCCGGTCAGCCGCGAGCCCGGAGTGAAGGCGCCCCGCTTCATGGCCCCCGCCGACTTCAAGCCCGAGCAATGGCAGGAGGCGCTCAAGAGCTTCCCCGCTCTGGTGAGGAGCGGGTCGCCCGGCTGTTCGGGCGCGCACTACTGCGCCGAAACCTCGCGCACCGCCGCGCTGGCACAGCTGAGGGACGGGCGCCTGCTCGTCTTTGCCTCCCAATGGCCAGCCGTGCGCAAGGACGTGGCCAGATGGCTGGCCGAACAGGTCGGGGCAGTGGACGCCCTCAACCTGGACGGCGGTCCCGAAGCCACGCTCGCGCTGCGCGGTGAAGCGGCCGAGGACGCGATTGGGACCCTGGGCGTGGGACTGCCGATCGTGATCATTGTCATGGCGCGGTAACGGAACGTCCGGTTCGTTGCAAAATTGTCTGAGACAAGGTACTTGGGGCCCCGAACGGCCCGGCGGGCGTGTGTCCGGACGAGGAGCAGGCGAGTCGGGTAAGCAACTACGAGGTGAAGTTGTCGTTATTGGTATCGATCGCGATCGTCGTCGCCCTTCTGCTGGCGTACTCAATCCGGGTCGTCGTCAAAGGGCGCTACGTTCCTGACCGGGTCAAGAAGGAGCCCGGCAGCGTCTTCCTGTCCCGATTCTTCATCGAGTTCGGGTACTGGTGCTTCGACCCGATGGAGAAGGTCTGCCTGCGGCTGGGGATCACCCCCAACCAGCTGACTGCCGCCTCGCTGGCCTCCAGCGTCGGCGGGGCCATCGCCTTCGCCAGCGGCCACTTCACCACCGGCGGCTGGCTGGTGATCCTCTGCGCCATCCTCGATGCGCTCGACGGCATGGTGGCGCGCACCCGCGGCACCGCCTCCGACGCCGGCGAGCTGATCGACGCGGCCGTCGACCGGTATGCCGAGATCGCCACCTTCGCCGGAATCGCGGCCTACTACCGCAGCTATCCGCTGGGCTTCTGGCTGGCGATCTGTTCGATGGGCGGCGCGCTTTTGGTCTCCTACGCGCGCGCCAAGGGCGAGATCTCCGGCATCGACGCCCGCATGGGTTCGATGAACCGCGGCGAGCGCGCGGTGTACATCGGCGCCGCCGGAGTGCTGGCGCCGGAGTTTGCCCACTTCACCGAGCGCGGCGCCGCGCCGCACGAGATCTTCTATCTCATGGTCGCCACGCTGGGATTGGTGGCCATCATGGCCAACGTCACCGCCGTGCGCCGGTTCGTCTTCATCCACCGCGAGCTCCGCAGGCGCGAGGGCGCCCTGCCCGTTCCCGCCGCGCGGGAGGAGGAGCTCAGCGGATGGTTTCAACGCGCGTGGGTCGCCTCGGCGGTCGCGACGGCGGTCGACTACGGCACGTTCACGATCCTGGTGGAGATAGTCGGCGTCTACACCGGCACCTCGCGCGCGCTGGGCGCTCTCTTGGGCGCCGTCACCAACTTCACCTTCAACAAGCTCTACACCTTCAAGACGCGGCAGAACTCGGTGCTGGTGGAGGTGCCCCGGTACGCAGCCATCTCCCTGACGTCGCTGCTGCTCAACACGGTGGGCGTCATCCTCCTCACCGAGGGGCTGCGCTGGAACCCGCTGGTCGCCGCGGCGGTGATCGGAATCACCGTTTCCCTCTGCTGGAACCTGCCCCTCCACCGCATCTTCGTCTTCCGCGAGCAGACCGGGCGCCCGCGCCCGGTGCTGGCGCTGATCGCAGCGGTCGCCTCCGCCTTCGCGGCCATGGCGGTGCTCTTCGTCTCCTACGGCAACCCGTTCGCCGAGGAGCAGGTGCACGGCTTCTCCACCTCCCTGCCCGACACCGCCAACGTGACGCAGGTGAGCTTTTTGCCCAAGCTGCGGCCCGAGGCGTTCTATTCGGAGAGCTACTCGTTCCTCTTCTCCGCCGACGACGGGTCGTTCGCGCGCGTGCAGTTCCTGGTCAGCAATGCGGGTCTGGAGGGCCACGGCAAGGGCGCGGTGCGCGCGGTGGTGGTGGAGCCCGACGGCAAGACCATCGAGGACGGCGAGGTCTTCGAGAGCGGCGACTGGGGGGTTCAACCAGAAGGCGCCATCGAGATGGGCGCCTCCCGGCTGACCATGGGACCCGACGCGAGCCACCACGTCCACTTCGCCGGGCGCAAGCTGGTGGTGGACGCCACCGTGCTGCCCGAGACGCAGGCGGTGCGGCCCGGCGGCGGGCGCGTGGTCTTCGACGCCAGCGGCAACGCGGTGTTCGATCAGACCATCTTCGCGCTGCGCAGCCGCTTCGATGCCACCCTGTGGAGCTCCGGGACGGGCAGCCGCCGCGTGCGCGGCCACTGCTACGCCGATACCTCCTACTCCACCGTGCCCGCCTACAAGAGCGCCTCGCTCTGGTACCGCCTCGAGGCCGTGGGGGATCAGGGCACCAGCGTGGCCCTGGCGGTGCTCTTCCCGCCCGAGGGCTCCCGCCTGCCCCCGCAGGGCTGGCTCTACACCTCGCGCGACGGCAAGACGGAGGTGCGCTCCAGCGACGTGAAGGTCGCCTTCGATGCCCCGCGGCACGAGCCGGGCGGCCACTTCGAGTACGACGTGCCGCAGCGGGTGGCTGCGGTGGCGCACGGCGCCGACGGCGAGACGGTGACGATGGCCATCGAGTCGAAGAAGCTCCTCTACCGGCAGGACCTGCTCAACGAGATGGGTCCGCTCTCCCGGCTGCTGGTCAGCGCCTGGGCCGCGCCGATGGCGTACACCTACGAGAACCACTACCAACTCCGCATCGAGCGGCCCGGCGAGCAGGCCGTGGTGCGCTCGGGTCAGGCTTTGTCGGAGTTCTCCTACGCCAACAAGCCGGGGAATCTTCCCGCGTTCTAGGTGCGACTGCGACGTGACCGTCGCTGTCCACGATCACGTCAGCGATCACGTCAACGAGAACGTGTCTCTGCCCTTGCACTTGTGTTAACACGTGCCCGCCCGACGACGCGGCCGGTCATGAATCCGACAAGCCATTCCGGCTTCTGAAGGCTGAGAAATGACGCTGAAGGCTCCGCACCTCCAGACTGAGATCCCCGGCCCGAAGTCCCGCGCGCTGGTGCAGCGCGAGCAGGCCCACCTCGCCCCCGGCCTGCAGGGCTTCGCGCTGTCCAGCGGCATCGCCGTGGAGCGCGCCCAGGGCTCGGTGATCGAGGACGTGGACGGCAACCGCTACGTGGACTTGATCGGCGGCATCGGCGTCAACAGCCTGGGCCACTGCCACCCCGCCTACACCAAGGCGCTGCACGAGCAGCTCGACAAGGTGACGGTGGGCTCGTTCACCAGCGCGCCCCGCGCCGACCTGATCAACGAGGTGGCCAAGGTCACGCCCAAAGGCGTGGACAAGGTGCAGCTCTACTCCAGCGGCGCCGAGGCGGTGGAGAGCGCGTTCCGGCTGGCCAAGAACCACACCGGCCATCACGAGATGGTGGGCTTCTGGGGCGGCTTCCACGGCAAGACCGCGGGGACCCTGGCGGTCAACGGCAGCGGCAACGCCAAGACCTACGGCCCCATCCCCCCGGGGCACGTGCTCCCCTTCGCCAACTGCTACCGCTGCCCGCTCAAGCTCAAGTATCCCAGCTGCGGCATCGCCTGCGCCGACCTGGCGCGGGAGCAGCTCAAGCAGCAGAGCACCGGCAGCGTGGCGGCGGTGATCATGGAGCCCCTGCAGGGCACCGCGGGCAACGTCGTGCCGCCGGTCGAGTTCATGGTGCGCGCGCAGGAGATCGCCAAGGAGCACGGCGCGCTCTTCATCTCCGACGAGATGATCACCGGATTCGGCCGCACCGGCCGCTGGTTCGCCTGCGAGCGCAGCGGCGTGACGCCCGACATCATCACCGTCGGCAAGGCGTTCGGCGCGGGCTTCCCCATCAGCGGAGTCGTGGCAAAGGGCGCGATCGCGCAGGCGAAGCCCTGGGCCAACCCCAGCGGATCGTCCTCGTCGTACGGCGGCAACCCGCTCGCGGCCGCCGCGGCGCTGGCCAGCATCCGTACGCTGCACGGGGAGAACGTGCTGCAGAACGTCCGCGAGGTGGGCAAGGCGATGCTCGACGAGCTGCGCAACTGGCCCGACCGCCTGCGCTGGGTGGGCGACGTGCGCGGCGAGGGCCTCTTCCTCGCCGTCGAGCTGGTGGCCGATCGCCAGACCAAGGAGCCGCTGGCGAAGAAGATCTGCGACGAGATCTTCCAGGACGGCCTGCGCCGGGGCCTGTTGGCGATGAGCTACACCCACGCCATCCGCCTGCAACCGGCGCTGACCATCGACAAGGGCACGGCGCTTTCCGGCCTCTCCCTGCTGCGCGAGGCCATCGAGGCGGTGGCACGAAGGCACGGGGCGGCGTAGAGAGTTGGCGATGGAGCAGCTCTCGCGCACCGCCAGGTTCTGGGAGTGGTGGGCGGCGCTCTCGATGCGCCGGCCCTGGCTGCTCGTGCTCGTCGGCGCGGCGGTCTTCGGCCTCTGCCTGCCGCCCGCGGTCCACCTCTACGGCGACCTGCGCACCGATCTGCGCGAGCTGTTGCCGCAGGGAGCACCGGCCGCCCGCGGCCTGTTCGAGTTGGAGAGGCGCATCGGCGGCTTCTCCCATCTGGCCATCGTGGTGCGCACCGACGATCTGAAGTCCGGCGAGCGTTTCGTCGACGCGGCGGCGGCGCGGCTCAAGCAGCTGCCGCCCTCGCTGGTGGCGCAGGTCAACTGGCGGGTGGACGCGGAGAAGGAGTTCCTCGACCGCCACGGCTCGCTCTATGCGGACACCAAGGACCTGATCGCCGCGCGCGACGCGCTGAAGGCCCGCATCGCCCAGGCCAACCCGCTGCTGGTCGATCTGGCCGAGGAGGCGGAGACCGCGCCGGATCCTCCCGACCTCGACGAGGTGGTGGGCCGCATCAAGGCGGCCTATGCCAGGCTGGATCGCTATCCCGACGGCTACCTGGCCGGCGAGGACGGGCATACCCTGGTGATGTTGGTCTCGCCGCCGGGTGCGGCGGTCAGCCTCGCCGACGACCAGAAGATCTTCGATGCCGTCTCGGGCGCGATCGAATCGCTCAATCCCAAGTCGTTCCATCCCAGCATCCAGATCGGCTACGGCGGCGAGATCCGCGGCGTCATCGAAGCGCAGGAAGCGCTGGTGCGGGATCTGGAGATCTCCAGCATCCTGGTGCTGGTGGCGGTGGCGGGCGCGCTGCTCCTCTACTACCGCACCGTCCGCTCCATCCCGCTCCTCGTCTTCCCGCTCTTCACCGGCGTCGCCGCCACCTTCGCGCTCTCGCGCGCCGTGATCCACTACCTCAACCCCAACACCGCCTTCCTCGGCAGCATCATCATCGGCAACGGCATCAACGGCGGCATCATCCTGCTCGCCCGCTACCTCGAGGAACGCCGCCGGGGCACCGAGACGGAGCACGCGCTCCGCCTCTCGCTCCGCGCCACCTGGGTGGCCACCTTCGCCGCCAGCGCCGCTGCCGCCGCCAGCTACGGATCGCTCGGCGCGGTCAGCTTCCGCGGGTTCAACCAGTTCGCCTTCATGGGCTGTTTCGGGATGCTCATCTGCTGGGTGACCACCTACGGGTTGATGCCCGCCTTCATCGCGCTCCAGGACCGCTACTGGCCCTTCCGCGATCTCTCGCGGGTGAACCGCGGCCGCGTGGTGGGCTGGATCGCCGGCCCGTTCGCCCAGCTGATCTTCAAGCGACCCGTCTGGCCTGTGGTGATCACCGCGGTCCTGACCGCCGGCTCCATCTACGCGGGCTATCTCTTCGCCCAGGATCCCATCCAGTACGACTTCACCAAGCTGGGCAGCCGCTCCGGCGAGAGCCGCGGGCAGGGCCACTGGGACAAGCACGTGGACGCGGTGCTCCAGTCGTACCAGACGCCGACCGTCGTGCTGACCGGCTCGCCGCAGGAGGCGGAGTCGGTGGCGGATGCGCTGGAGAAGCAGAAGCAGCAGGAGGGACCGGACACCACCATCGAGTCGGTGGTGACGCTGCAGCAGTTCCTCCCCAAGGACCAGCCGCAGAAGCTGGAGCTCCTGAGACAGATCTTCTCCATGCTGGACAAGCAGCCCGCGGCGAAGCTGCCGCCGGAGATCCGCCGCCTGCGCCAGCACACCGTGCTCGAGCCGGTGTCGCTGCAGGACGTCCCCGAGAACCTCACCCGCGCCTTCGTCGAGAAGGACGGGCAGCGCGGGCGAGTGGTGCTGGTCTATCCCACGCTCGCCACCGACAGCGCCAACGGCCGCGCCCAGATGCTGCACACGCGCACGGTGCGGGAGACGGCGCTGCGCGTCGACCCCGCGGCGCTGGTGGCCGGACAGATCGTCCTCACCACCGACATCGTCCAGGCCATCACCAACGACGGCCGCTTCACCGCCATCATCAGCTTCGTCGCCGTGGCGCTGCTGACGTTGTTGGTGATGCGCAGCCTGCGCGACGCCAGCTGGGTGATCGGGTCGCTCTCGCTGGGCGTGCTCTGGGGAGCGGGCGCCATGACCCTGCTCTCGCTCAAGCTCAACTTCGTCAACTTCGCGGTGCTGCCCATTACTTTTGGTATCGGCGTGGACTACGCGGTCAACCTCTACCAGCGCTACAGACAGACTTGCAGCGTGGAGGAGGCGCTGGCCACCTCGGGCGGCGCCGTGGCCCTCTGCTCGGCCACCACCATCATCGGATACGCCACGCTGGTGACCGCCGACAACCAGGCGGTGCAGAGCTTTGGTCTGGTGGCCGTCATCGGCGAGATCACCTGCCTCTCCGCGGCACTCTTCGCCTTGCCGGCGGTGCTCTCGCTGCGCGACCGGCGCAGGAGCGCCTCGGTGCCCGCGCCATCATCGGACGCCACCGCACAACAGGGAGCCTGAGCGTTGGACCTGCGACCGCACCCCGGGCAGCTGCGTACGGCCCACCCCTTCTTCCGCGTCTTCATCCCTGTCCTCAGCGCCGTATATCTGATCTTGCTGCGCGCTCTGGGCGGTCTGGGTCCCGAGCACTTCCTCATCGTCGCCATCGCGCTGGTGCTCTCGCTGTGGAGCAATGCCAGCCGGCG
>DASRTX010000442.1:0-4021 GCA_035655715.1 Myxococcales bacterium
CAGGAGCGGCAGCCAGAACCGCATCGCCCGCAACGTCTCGCTGCTGACGGCGCGGCGCGGGCCCGAACCGATGCCCCACGAGTGCAGCGTGGCGCTGAAGCTGGAGTCGGTGAAGGTCTGCGCGATCCACCACCCCACCAGGAGTCCCGCCAGCGCCGGCACGCGCGGCACCAGCTGGCCCTTGGCTTCGCGGCCCAGGTAGCGCCCGAAGTGTCCCGCCTCGCGCAGCGCGGAAGGCAGCGACGTAACCGCAGCCATCGCCCGGGCCGACGCCGCTCTGGCGGCGCGGGCCGCGTCGCCGGCAGGCCCCTGCGCGGTCTCCAGCGAATCCTCGCCCAGCCGGACGCAGGCCTCGCGGCGCAGCGCGCGCAGCCGCCGCGCGCGATCGCGCAGCACGACCCGATCGAGCAGCCCGCGCAGCACCACCAGCGGCCGCGCCCAGGCGTGCACCAGGGCATACTCGTCCTGATCGCGCTCCAGGGAGACGCCGACCTGCGCGTGGAGCGCGGCCTCCTGCTCGTCGAGGGCGACGATCTCGCCGTTCGCCGGCAAGGATTCGCCCAGCGCCCGCAGCGCACGGAGCTCCCGCCTGCGCGCGCCCGAGGCAACCCACCGCTGCTGCAGCCATTTCATGGCCGCCGAGATTACGCGAAGTTGGGCTTGTGCTCGAACATATGCCGCGACTGGATGTAGCGGATGGTGCGGGTCTTCGAGCGCATGACCACAGAGTGCGTCTCGGCCCCACCCTTGAAGAAGCGGACGCCGCGGAGGAAGTCGCCGGAGGTGACGCCGGTGGCGGCGAAGACGACGTGGCCTTTGGCCATGTCCTCCACGTCGAAGATCTTCTTCACGTCCTTGATCCCCATCTTCTGCGCGCGCTCGATCTCCTTGTCGTTGCGCGGAGCCAGCCGGCCCTGCATGTCGCCGCCCATGCAGCGGATGGCGGCCGCCGCGATCACGCCCTCCGGGGCGCCGCCGGTGCCCATCAAAACGTCGACGCCCGTCTCGGGAAAGCAGGTGGCGATGGCGGCGCTGACGTCGCCGTCGCCGATCAACTTGATCCGCGCCCCGGTCGCGCGCACCTCCGCGATCAGGTTCTCGTGGCGCGGCCGGTTGAGCACCACCACGGTGAGGTCGTCGACGTACACGCCCTTGCGGTCGGCGACGGCGCGCAGGTTGTGCGAAGCGCTCTTGCCCAGGTCGATGGCGCCCTTGGCCGACGGACCCACCGCGATCTTCTCCATGTACGTGTCGGGCGCGTTGAGCAGGCCGCCCTTCTCTGCCATCGCGATCACGCTCAGCGCGCTGGGCCCGCCGGTGGCGGTGATGGTGGTCCCTTCCAGAGGATCGAGGGCGATGTCCACCTCCGGATCCTCGGCGCCGGCGCGGCCTACCTTCTCGCCGATGTAGAGCATGGGCGCCTCGTCGCGCTCGCCCTCGCCGATCACCACCGTGCCGCGGATGTTGAGGAAGTTGAACGCCTTGCGCATGGCGTCCACCGCGGCCTGGTCGGCCAGCTTCTCGTCGCCGCGGCCCATCACGCGCGCGGATGCCATCGCCGCCGCCTCGGTGAGCCGCACCGCCTCCAGGCCGATGTTCCTATCCATCGCGTTGCCTCCAATACTGCTGCGCCCTACCGGGCTCCGCCTCCATTGCTCCGTCCTACCGGACTCCGCCCGTCGCCGGCGAAGCCGGCTCCTCCGCGTCCAAAGCCCTGATCAACCAGTCCGGCGCGCGCGTGGGCCTGCCTTCGCGGCCCACGCAGACGTGCACGGTGTGTCCGAGCGCCAGCACCGCATTGTCTCCTTCGCGATGCACCTTGTACTCGAAGCGGATCTTCACCCGCGTGTGCGTCTGCGAGAGGTCGACCCGGACGAGATCGTCGTAGCGGGCCGATTTCAGGTAATTGACCGTGGCCTCGTACACCGGCAGCAGGATGCCGCGCGACTCGATCTCGCCGTAGCTCATGCCCAGTCCGCGGATGTAATGGGCGCGCGCCCCCTCGAAGAAGCGGAGGTAGTTGGCGTAATACACCACGCCCATCTGGTCGGTGTCGCCGTAGATGACGCGCACGCGGTACGGGTCCAAGCGGGCTCCGGGCACGGCCCCCGCGTGTAGCACATCTACTGCAAGTGGTACGCGACCAATTGCAGCCGCGTCTGCTCGGTCTGCTTGCCGTGGTCGTCCATCGTGCTGGTGACGAGCTGGACCATCCCCACCCGCGGCGCGTACGTCCACTCGGTGACGAACTTGCCGCCCTTGGGAAGCGGCTGCTCGTTGCGCACCACGGCGCAGCGGGTGAAGGTCCCCGCCTGCGTGACGGCGCTGCCGTCCATGCTGGTGACCTCGAAGCGCTGCACCACCAGATTATCCACCGCGCTCCACTTCGCGCCCGCGGCCAGCGGCGTCCGCAGCAGGTAGCGATCGGCGTCGCGCACCCCGTCGCTCTCGTAGCGCAAACGCCCCCGGTGATCGTCCAGGAACCAGGCCCCGTCGCGGCCCACGATCTGGATGGTCTCCTGCTTGTCGGACCCGCGCACCGCGTAGGTCCAGGAGTTGCCCACCGCCAGCGGATAGTAGCGGGTGGCGTCCTCGCCCTGGGACTCCGCGGCCGGCGGGGGGCCGCTTTTGCACGCGCACAGCAGCACAGCGACCACCAGGAGCTTTCTCACGGTCTTGCGGGCCTCCGCTCGGGAATCTTGGCCCCTTCCTCCTGCTTGCGGCGCAGGAGCTCGCCGTACGCGGCCCGCGCGTTGCGGCGCGTCTCCTCGTCGGGAGCGCCGCTCTCCAGCGTGAAGAGGAAGGCCTCTGCCTCCCCACCTCCCAGGCTGGAGATGGCGTAGAGGATGGAGCCCACGTCCTCCGGCCGGCGCGCGCGCGTCATCTCGATCAACGCGGGCACCGCGCGCCGGTCACCGATGGCGATGAGCGCCCCCGCTGCGCGGCGCGCCACTTCCGGGGCGGGGTCGGAGAGGCGGGCAATCAGGTGCGGCACCGCAGCGGCGCTGCGGCGATCGGCGAGGACCCGGATGGCATAGTCCCGCTTGCGCGGGCTGGGATCGGCCAGGTCGCGGATCAGCGCCTCCTCGGTTTTGCCGCGGGAGTCGATCTGATCGCGCAGGGCTGCCACCGCGTCGCGCAGCGCCGCGTCCAGCGCCGCGTCGAAGGCCGCGTGGCGCACCGCCGGGTCGAAGCTGTCGTCGGCGTTGGTCTGCCGGCGGGCGGCGCCCTCGGCGATCAGGCGATCGATGTCCCCCTGCGCGCCCGAAGTGGTCATCTCCAGGGTGACCGCCACGTCCGCCACCTCGCGCTCGGCCAGTGGCTGCAGCGGGTCCGGCGTGCCCGGCAGCGCCAGCGTCCGCTGCGCGCGATCGATCTCCAACTGGATGGTGACGGGCCCGCCCTCGCGGAGCGTGAACCGCCCGGACGCAACCAGCGCCTCGCCCACCTCCTCGCGCAGCTTCTCCAGCGTCTCCCCGATCTCGGGCTTGCCCGCGAGCGCCGTTTCGCTCACCACCAGGCGCCCCACCACCAGCGCCCCAGGCGAAGAGGACTGCTTGCACCCGAAGGCGGCCAGCGCCAGGGCGGCGAGGCTGTTGGCGACGCGCATCGATCCGATGCTAAAGGTCCGGACGGCGCCGGTCAAAACGTGCCGGGTTCCGGCTCTTCCGGCGGGGGCACCGCCTCGGGTTCCACCTTCGTTCGTTCGGCCCCTTCGGCGGGGGGCTGGCCCGCGTCCGCGGGCGGGACGGCCACCACGGTGGGACCTGGTGGGGTCGCGAAGCGCATCGTGCCGGCGGGCTGACCCCAGGCCTGCTCCGCGGCAGTGGTCGGGCGCGGCTTGTCTTCGCGGGCGCCACGACGGCGGCGGCCCTCGCGTCCCTCCGCCGGTTCCGCCACGGGTTCGGCCTGCGGCTCCGGCGGCTCCGACGCTGCCGGCTCGCTCTCCGTCGCGACCGGAGGAATCGGAACCTCCTGCTCTGGCGGAACGTCGGGAGCGACATGGGCCGGCTGAACCTCG
>DASRTX010000443.1:0-3510 GCA_035655715.1 Myxococcales bacterium
GAGGAGCCCGAGGCGTCCCGATCCGTCCCGATTCGCGGGGTTGCGAATTCTGGGACTTCCCCGAACGTCTCGCCGCGCCCGGCTAATCACGGACAATTTGCTGCATTAGTGCTGCACGACTTCGTGTCGCCGAAGGAGGCCGCCGCGCGCCTGTGCATGCACCCTGAAACCATCTACCGCCTATGCGCTCGCGGCGTGCTCCCACACGTCCGTGTGGGTTCTGCGCTCCGCATCGACCTCGCCGCGTACCTGGCTCGCTCGTAAAGGAGCCTTGCCTTGCGGCACGCCTTGGTAAGCGACCCCTTACTTTCCCTCGACGATGCGAACCTCCAGGTGACCTCCAAGGGCGCGCGCGACTTTCTCCAGGAAGTCCAGCTTGGGGGTGACCTTGCCGCTCTCCAGGCGCGCGATGTCTGGCTGCTTGGTGCCCGCCAGCGCCGAGAGTTGGAGCTGGCTCATCTTCTTCTTCTCGCGGAGCCCCTTCACCTTGCGCGCGAGCTGCAGGCCATCGAACTCGGCCCGAAATTCGGGATCGTTGGCCCTCTTCTCCGCGATGAACTCGCCGAGACTGCGACCGATGTGAGGATTCTTCTTCTTCGCCATGCTCACTCCGTTGTTCTTCACGGCTTCTTCCCAGTCACCTTTGGGGAACCGCTGTGCGGCCGTTTCCAGATCGACGCTGTCGGCCTTCTGGCCCTCCTCGCGGTGAGAAGAGAGCTCATTCCCGGGTCCGTTCTTCACAACGCTCAAGCGGCGTGTTCGCGCAGGTAGGCGATGCTGCCCGGCAGGTCTCGGATGAGCCTGAGGAGCACGTCCATCGCCGCCGTCTGCACGTTCCTGCCCGACTCCCAGCGAGAAACGGTGTTCGCCCCGAGCCGCAGCAAACGAGCCAGATCGGCCTGATTGAGGTCGAAGTGCTCGCGAATCCCCCGAATCTCGTCCGCCGACAGGAGACCATGCTTGCGCCGGTAGATCGCGCTGGCATCCTCGTGCAGCCGCTTCGCTTCCTGAAGCCGCAGGACGATCTCCCCGCACTTCGGGCACTTCAAGTGCGATGCCGACGGCACGGCGATCTCTTCGCCGTTGATCGGCAGCTTCAGCCGTCCGCGCGATTGCTTCATCATGGTGCCGCAGCGCGGGCAAGCATCATCGGAGAGAACGCCTCCCCGCTTCGCCCAGTGAAAGTTCTTGCTACTCGTCTTCTTCATGATCTTCACCTTCGTCCTCGTGAAACGACACCACCACGCAGTGGTCACGGAGCACGATCTTGATGTAGACCGTCTGCTTCCCGACTTGGCTCTTGAACACGTACATCCACTCGCCCGTCGTCTCGGACGCGAGCCGTCCGATGGAATCCCCCGTGGTCAGGTCAGCGAGCACTTCACGCACGTCCTCGGGCGAAAGACTCAGGCCGGCCGCTTCCCGCATGGCCTTGTATGTGAACCTGAGGCCGCCGGATGTAGCGAGCTGGTGGACCCGCTTGAGCACTCTGGGCAGCCAGCGCGGCATCGTCAGCGTGACCCCTCTTTGGTGTATTATGCATATGGTGATTCAGTTGGTCAAGCGCGCTGGCGCCCGGCGACCCTGTGAGGCCGGCGGCTATCGCGAAGGCCTTGGTCCACGCGCTGCCAGCGCTGAAGGAGCTGCTCGCGAATCGGTCATGACCGTTCGTGGCCACGGTCACCCGCGCCGGCAGCGTCGGCCTGCTGCACTGATCGGGGGTGCTCTTCTGCCTGTCGACGCTCGGACACGCAGCCCTCCGCCGCTCGCTAGGTCATCGCGCTTGGAGGCATCCCTCGCGATCGCCGTCTCCGACGTGCGCAATCGCCACCTCGCTCGTCGCCGAGAGTTCGCGCAACGGCGCCGGCCGAATCCACATTACAGCACGCCGATCCTCGCCATATCGCTTTCATCTCCGGCTCGAACGAGATGGTCAGAACCTCGTGGGAGTCTGGGCCGCACGCCAAACCGACGTTGACGGCCCCGGGGGGCATCGCGCTTCCACCCAATTCTCCGCCACTCTGGGCCTTCCAGGGTCATCGCCTTGTAGCACCCTCGGAAGTGAACCCATCGTTCTTCCAGCAGGAAGCCAGTGGGTAAGCCAGGTCCTGAAGAGGCTCATCAAGGAGGACGAGGGTTTCTCTGATGATGGTCCAGACGTTCGAGATCAAGAACGGAAACTGGGAGACTGGTCTCGACATGACCCACACCCTTCACTATTGAGGAGGGCCTCCATCCCGGAGAAACGATGTCCCTTTCCCGGAAGCCCCGAAGGGCGAACGCCCGTTGAGGGAAGGCCACCAGAGGCCTTGGAGCTTACACCGGGGGCCTGACAGGGCCGACGTAGCCCCTTGGGGGCGCGGAAGCGTCTCAAAGGGCCGGAAACGTACCGGAGACGTAGCTCCGCCGCCTTCGGCGGGGCTGCAATGGCGCGCCTGGCAGGAGTCGAACCTGCGGCCCGCGGCTTCGAAGGCCGCTGCTCTATCCAGCTGAGCTACAGGCGCGTCGGGCGCTGTTTTGTGCCGCGGTCCGGCGCCGCGTCAAGCGCATGAGCGGCATCTGCTCGCGAACCCCGCGGAACTCCGACCTTGACGGTGAAACCCGCGCGATCTAGAACGCTCCGCTTCCGGAGGCCCTGGCCACCGGGAGTGCGGGAGCACCGCTGGGAGAGGTGGCCGAGAGGCTGAAGGCGCTGGTTTGCTAAACCAGTATACGGCCCAAAGCTGTATCGAGGGTTCGAATCCCTCCCTCTCCGCCACACCGCCCGCGACAGATGGGCCCATAGCTCAGTTGGATAGAGCGTCGGACTACGAATCCGAAGGCCGCAGGTTCGAATCCTGCTGGGCCCGCCATCTGCGTCAGGCGACCGCCTGCGTCTGGGCCGCGTTCAGCGCCTCGAACAGGTCGTCCAGCTCGAAGGGCTTGCGCAGCATGTGCAACACGCCCAGGTCGTCCTTGGTGTAGCCGCGGTTGGCGGAGATCACCACCACCGGGATCCCGCGGAAGCGCGCGTCGGACTTGAGCACCTCCAGCAGCTCCAGCCCGTTCATCACCGGCATCATCAGATCGAGCAGGATGGCCTGCGGGCGCGCTCCGGCCTCGAGCGCGTCGAGCGCTTCGCGGCCATGCTCGCAGACGTGCACACCGTATCCCTCGGTCTGCAAGGTCATGCTCAGGGCGGCGCGGATATCGGGGTCGTCGTCCACGACCATGACGCGAGCAAGCACGGTATCAGGCTAGCAACAAATTCTGCCGGCCGCTTCTGTAATCGAAGACGTACCGTGGGGCTGCACGGGGGGTGTATGGGCGGGCAGGCAGGGCCTTCCTGCCGGCGCGCTTGCGACCGCCAGGGCCGCGTGCTACACCCCGCGCCCGTTCTTTGGCAAAGATGGACGAAATCTTCATGGCGGAAGCGCTTGCCGAGGCGCGGCTCGCGGCGGCCGAGGGCGAGGTGCCCATCGGCGCGGTGCTCGTGTTCGAAGGGCGCATCGCGGGCCGCGGACGCAACGC
>DASRTX010000444.1:0-8319 GCA_035655715.1 Myxococcales bacterium
GCCCGCGAGGCCATCCAGGCGGGGCTGGCGCTGGTCTCCGAGGACCGCAAGCGCTACGGCCTGGTGCTGGGCATGGACGTGAAGGAGAACTCCACGCTGGCGAGTCTCGAGCACATCGCCCGGCTCGGCGTGATCAACAAGAACGAAGAGATCAAGCGCTCCGACCGCTACGTCCGGGAGCTGCGGACCAAGACGCCTTCGCTGGAGCAGAAGGTGGGAAATCTCTCCGGCGGGAACCAGCAGAAGGTGGTGCTGGCCAAGTGGCTGCTGACCCAGCCCAAGGTGCTCTTCCTCGACGAGCCCACCCGCGGCATCGACGTGGGCGCCAAGGTCGAGATCTACAACATCGTCAACGACCTGGTGGAGCAGGGCGTCTGCGTGGTGATGGTCTCGTCGGAGCTGCCCGAAGTGCTGGGCATGAGCGACCGGATCCTGGTGATGCACGAGGGGCGGCTCGCCGGCGCTTTCTCGCGGACCGAGGCTTCAGAGGAACGGGTGATGCACTTCGCAACCGGCGCGGCGTAGCGCGGCCGGAGAGGAGCTTCCGATGGCCGAGGTGAAGATTGCGGGACCCGTGGAGGTCGGCCTCTTCGACCTCGTGGTCGATTCGATCAAGCGCAACACCAAGCAGTACACGATGATGATCGCGGTGGTCGTCATCTGGGCGATCTTCGCCTTCCTCACCGACCGGGTGTTCCTGACACCGCGCAACCTCTCCAACCTCTTCGTGCAGACGGTGACCACTGCCGTGCTCGCCATCGGGATGGTGCTGGTCATCGTCGCCGGCCACATCGATCTGTCGGTCGGGTCGGTGCTGGGCTTCGCCGGCGCGGTCTGCGCCATCGACATGGTCAAGCTGGAGTGGGGCGTGTTCCCGGCGATCCTGGTCACGCTGCTGACGGGAGCTTTGGTGGGCGCGTGGCACGGCTTCTGGATCGCCTATCGCAAGGTGCCGTCGTTCATCGTCACGCTGGCGTCGATGCTGGCGTTCCGCGGACTGATCATTGGCATCACCGGCGGACAGACCCAGGGCCTGGAGATGGCGCCCGAGTCCGTCGCCGAGCGGTTCAAGCTGATCGGTCAGGGGTATCTCCCCACCTTCCGGCCGGTGGCCGACGGCCAGATCCACGACACCAGCCTCTACTTCCTCGTCGCGCTGATCGCCGTCTTCGTGGTGATGGCCGTGCGGCGCCGGCGTGCGCGGCAGCACTACGGGTTTCCGGTGCTCCCGGCCTACGCGGAGGCGCTGAGGCTCGCGTTCATCTCCGTCGTCATGGCCACCTTCGGGATGATCATGGTGCTCTACATGGGCATCCCCTGGTCGGTGATCTTCGTGCTGATCCTGACGCTCATCCTCTCCTTCGTGGCAGAGGACACCACTTTCGGGCGGCACCTCTATGCCATCGGCGGAAATCCGGACGCCGCCCGCCTGTCGGGCATCAGCGTTCCGCGCCACGTCTTCGGGCTCTTCGTCGTCATGGGGGTCCTGACGGCGATGGCTGGCATCGTCTACACGGCCCGGCTGAACGCGGCCACCACCTCGGCGGGGCAGAACGCCGAGCTCGACGCCATCGCGGCGGCGGTGATTGGGGGCACCTCGCTGGCGGGTGGCGAGGGCACCATCCTCGGGGCCATCGTCGGAGCGCTGGTGATGACCTCGCTCGACAACGGCATGAGCCTGATGAACATGGACATCACCTTCCAGTACGTGATCAAGGGGCTCATCCTGCTGCTCGCCGTCTGGGTGGACATCGCCCAGCGCAAGAAGTAGGCGCTAGGAGCGGACGACATCCATCCAGCGGCGCTGCTCGGCGGACGCCGCGACTGCGTCGAGCACCGCCTGGACTTCAGCGCCGTCCCGGAAGTCCGGCGACGACGCGCCGCCGCCCCGGATGGCCGCGAAGAAGGGTTCCGTGAGCCGGCGGTATGCCTCGACGCGTCCGGCTTCCCGCTCCTCGAGACCAGCGGTGAGGTCCGTGGGGAGCGTGACAGGAACGAGCCCGCCATCGGGACGGCCCGCCCAGACGCGGCCCAGCCAGTCCGCGTCGAACCCCGGGTCGGCCTCGTAGACAAGGCTCCCTCCATCGCCGTGCAGCTCGATGCGCTGGAAGTTGGATCTGCCGGCGACCAGTTTGCTGGCCTGGAACACGCCCTGTGCGCCATTCTCCAATTGAGCGAGGAAGGAGCAGTCCTCGTCGCCGTCGACGGCCCCGCCAGGCCGCTCGCGGGTGCGCACCTGCCACTGCGCGGCGACGCGGCTGAAGTCGCCCAGCCACCAGCGCACCAGGTCGACGAGATGAGAGCCGATGTCGCCGAGCACGCCGGTGCCGGCCTCGACGCGACGCATCCGCCAGGACGCCGGCTTGCCGGGCTTGAGGTGCGAGGCGGTGAAGTAGGACGCGTTCACGTGCAGCGGCGTTCCAAGGAAGCCCTCGTCCACGAGCTGCTTGATCTGCGCCGCCGCCGCCAGCGCGCGGTGCGTGAAGAAGGTCAGCGTCTTCAATTGCCTCGCCTCGGCAGCCGCCGCCATCTGGCGCGCCTGGCCCGCGTCGAGAGCCAGCGGCTTCTCGCAGATGACGTGCAGGCCGGCGTCGAGCGCGGCCATGGCCACCGGGTGGTGCAGGAAGTTGGGAGTGACGATCACCACCAGATCCAGGCGGCCCCGCGCGATCATCTCCCGCCAGTCCGCGAAGCGATCCGGCACGCCGAACTTGTCGGCGATGGATGCGAGCCGCGCGGAGTTGCGGCCGCAGATCGCCGTGACTTCCACATCCGCTCTGCCCTGCAGGCCCGGCAGGTGCTCGAGCTCCACCCACCAGCCGGTGCCGACGACTCCCGCCCGGAAGCGCGTGCCTGCCATCTCGGCTCCTCCCTCTTCCGCGCGGCTTTTCTACACCCGGAGAGCGGGTCGCGCTGCTGGACGCGCCCGCCAGAGCGCGTACTCTGCAGCCAGCTCTGTCGGGGGGATCCATGCGACGACGAGATCTGCTGTCCGGCATCGCCCTGCTCGGATCGGGCGCGGCCCTGTCGAAGGCGCGCGAGGTGGAAAAGCCGGCCGCGCCGCCGGAGGTGGACGACTGGGAATCGGTGCGTCGCCAGTTCCCGCTCGACCGGCGCTTCATCCACATGTCCCAGTTCTTCCTCGCCTCGCACCCGCAGCCGGTGCGCGCCGCCATCGAAGCGCACCGGCGGGGCCTCGACGAGAATCCATTCCTCTACGTCGAGGACAACATCGAGCGCTTCGAGACGGCCACCCGGCAGGCGGCCTCCGCGCACCTGGGCTGCAAGCCCGACGATTTGGCGATGACCGACAGCACCACCATGGGGCTCGGCACCTTCTACAACGGGCTGCAACTCGACGAAGGAAAGGAGATCCTCTCCACCACGCACGACCATCCCGCGACCTTCCGTGCCCTCGACCTGCGGGCAGCTCGCACCGGCGCGGTGGTCCGGCGCGTTCCGCTCTACCAGCGCGCTCCCGAGGCAACGGCAGAACAGATGGCCGAGGCGCTGGCGCGCGAGATTCGTCCGCGGACGCGCGTGGTGGCGGTGACCTGGGTGCATTCCAGCACGGGAGTGCGGACGCCGATCGCCCGCTTCGCGCAGGCGGTGGCGAAGGCCAACCAGGGCCGCGCGGAGAACGACCGCGCTGTCCTCTGCGTCGACGGCGTGCACGGATTCGGCGTCGAGGACGAGACCATGGCCTCGCTGGGCTGCGACATGTTCGCCGCGGGCTGCCACAAGTGGTTGTTCGGGCCGCGTGGCACGGGAATCCTGTTCGCGACGGCCGCGGGCTGGTCGGCGTCGACTCCCAGCATCCCGAGCTTCGACCGCATGTGGCGGAGCGGGGCGCAGCTTCCCTCGGCCGCAGAGATGACACCCGGCGGCTTCCACTCCTTCGAGCATCGCTGGGCGCTCGCCGAGGCGTTTCGTTTCCATGGCGGTATCGGCAAGGCGCGGATCGCCAAGCGCATCCACGAGCTCAACGAGCAGTGCAAGCGCGGCCTCGCTTCGATGAAGCACGTCGAGCTGCTCACCCCGCTCTCGAGCGAAGTCTCGGCAGGCCTGGTCTGCTTCAACGTCGCGGGATTGAAGGACACCGAGGTGGTGGCGCGGCTCAAGGAGAAGAAGATCCTCGCCAGCACCACCCCGCGGGTCTACCGCGTGGACTGCGCGCGGTTCGCGCCCAGCCTGCTCACCTCGCCCTCGGATGTGGATGCGTGTCTCCGGGCGGTGCGGGAGCTCGCCTGAAGCGGCACTCCGCGTGCCCTTCTCAGAGGTCGAAGAGGAAGGTGACCCCGAACTGCAGGCCGAGCTCGACCACGTCGTAGAGGACGCGGTCCCTTCCCGTGCCGTTCTCGTAGTCGACCGAGAGCGCGCGATAGCCGGCCTGCAGCGAGAGGATCTTCGCCAGACGCCAGTCCACGTACGGGAAGATTTGCCAAGTCAGTTTGGAGCCGACACCGAACCCTCCGACGTCGCCGCGGAAGCCCAGGCTGACGCTGTCGGACAGAGGAAACCGCAAGCGAAGGCCGACAATCGGATCGAACCATCCCTGTGAGAGGGCGCGACTGTGACCGAACGGGCCGTCGATGGAGCCGGCCACGTTCTGGTAGCGGACGCCCGCCAGGGGTTCGAACCAGGGCCACACCGCGTAGCTGAGCGTCGGTTCGACGATCGCCTCCTCGATCCGGCCGCTGGAGTCGCCCTTGGTGGCGCCGAGGTCCGCGTACATGGCGTCGGTGGTGAGCGCCCAACCGCGATATCCGACGCGGACGCTGCCCATGGCCGCGAAGTTGATGTGGATGATCGCCGTGGAGGCGCCGTTGAGATCCACGTCGATGGGTCCGATGCCCACCGTCCCGGTGATGCCGGGGATGAACACGTAGAGGGACGGATCGATGGTCCAGCCGTCGCGCTCCTGCGCGCGCGCGGCGCCCGGCGCGATTGCCGAGGCCAGCAGGGCGGCGAGCAGGAGGCGGCGGCGATACCCTTGGAAGATCAATCGATGTCTCGTAGCAGGGAGGGCCGCGGGGATGGAATTGCCCCATGGTCCAACCCGAACGTTTTCTGTTGGACAGTCGGGTTCGAGGTCTCACCCGAACGGATCCATGGCGCCCTGCTGGCAACCCGGCGGTGCGATGGCCTAGGCTTGGTCCGACTTCCCAGCTGGAGGAACCGACACCCAGGGGAGATACGATGCGCCGGACGCCAGCACTGGTCGCCGGGATCGTCTCGCTGCTCGGTTGCGCGGAGGCGCGCCTCGCCTGTCCCCAGCGCGGCGGCGCTCCCTGGCTGGATCTCAGCACCGAGCATTTCCTGGTGCACACCGATCTTACGGCGGAGCAGGCGCGCGCTTCCATCGCCACGCTGGAGCAGATCCACGCCTCGCTGCACCAGGCGGCGTGGCAGGGGGCGCCCGCGCCCCGCGTGCGGCTGGAGATCGTCCTGCTCCGCAGCCTGGGCGAGCTCAACCAGTTCATGCCCCGCGCCGTGGAGGGCGTGACCTGGTCGGACCAGGGCGGCAAGCAGCTGATCATCGCGCAGGCCGGACAGGCGAGCGCGCTCTACACCGTGCGGGGAGGCGACCGCATCCTCAAGGTCAACCGCGCCGTGCGTCCCGACGTGACGCTCGCGCACGAGATCGCGCACGCGCTCAACAACAGCTTCCTCCGCCGCCAGCCGCTCTGGCTGGCCGAAGGGCTGGCGGAATACCTCGAAACCGTGACGTACGACGCGGGCAGCAGGCGGAGCACCATCGGCGAGCCACCGGGCATGCTGATGGCGCGGTTCAACCGCCGCGACCGCCGCCCGAAGCCCGACATCCTCCTGGCCGACCGGCGGGTGGTGCGCACGACCGACGAGGTCCGCGCCTTCTATGCCGACAGCTGGGCCCTGGTGCATTGGCTGCTCAACCGCCGCCCGGCGCAGTTCAACCGGTTCCAGCACCGGCTGCGGCAGGGCGATGATCCGGACGCGGCCTGGGACGCGGAGATCGGCGTCCGCGGAGCGGAGCTCGACGACGCTGTCGCGGGATATCTCGACGAGATCCTCCGCAACGGCGGCGAGTATCACCTCTTCTCGGTGGAGGTTCCGATCTGGGACGGCCAGGTTCGCAGCGCTCCGATGTCCGACGGCGAGGTGCATGCGCTATGGGCGCGCATGCTTCGGGCCTCGCCGGCCGCCGTACCGGCCGAGCGAATCGGCGCGGAAGTGCAGGAGGCGCTGCGCCAGGATCCGCTCAGCCCCGCCGTCCTGGAGGTGGCGCTGCCCGAGCTTGCGCCCGACGAGAGGTTGGACCGTGCGCGGGCGGCGGTGGCCGCGCATCCGGACGACTGGCGGGCGCACGCGCTGCTCGCGGATGCGCTGGAGTCGCTGCCCGATCGCGCGGCTGCGCTGGAGCAGGCCACCGCGCGGGGGCCGCAGTCCTTCGAGCTGCTGCGGGCGCTCTCGCGCGTTCGCGCCGCCCAGGGTCGCGGCGACGAGGCGGTTGAGCTCGCCATGCGCGCGCTCTCGCTGGGCGGCGTCAACCCCGTATCGCTGATCGTCCTCTCCACGGGGCTGGCGGTCAGCGGCAACTGCCCCGAGGCAGTGCGCGTGCTGCGGCGCGCACTCGATTTCGCCGATCACGGCGCTTCCCAGGAAGCGCTCCAGCAGCTGCGGGAGCGCGCCTCGCTCCTGGAGCAGGGAGGCTGTGGGACGCCGGATTCGATGACCTCGAAGAACTGAGTCAAGCCCGACGTGAACCCGACATCCTCGTACATCCCCGTCCTTCTGGCGACACACACGCAAATTGCGGGGGCTCGCGCGTCGTCTAATATCGAACCAACGTTGTTCAAGGAGAGGAAAACCCGGATGAAAAGGATCGTCCTTGCATTCCCGGCCGCGGCCTGCGTCGCGCTGCTCGCGGGATGCGGAAGCAGCAGCGTAAACGCCGCATTGTCGAAGTCGTTCAACTACGGCGCGCCCCAGGCGCCCAGCGCCTCCGAGCAGGCGGCCGCGTCGTCGGCCCAGGCCAATCTCTCGGATGCCACCGCCTTCGCTTCCGCGCCCGACGGCACCAAGGGCGCAGCGGTGGCGTCCTTCGTGGATGAGCTTGCCGCCGCTGCCCTCGGCTCGTCGCCGCTGGGCATCGCGGCGCCCGCGCCGGCCACGCGGACCCGCATGGTCACCAGGGCCGTGACGAGCGACTGCGCCGTCGTCAGCGGCAACACGGTGACGTTCAAGAACTGCACCGAGACCGACTCGGGCTTCACCATCACGCTCAACGGTTCGATCTCGGCCAGCGCGGGCTCCGTCACCTGGGACGTCTCGGGCGGCTTCTCCGGCACCGACGCCGCTTCGGGCGTGAGCGTCAACCTCAACATCCACGACGCGGGCACCATCGCGGTGACCTCCACCACCGTGAAGGGCAGCGCCACCTCGGAGTTCGGCGGCAGCGTCTCGGCCCAAGGCCAGCACGCAAGCTTCGGCCTCGACACCGCCGCGGTGGTCGACATGACCTACCAGACCACGCCGTCGTACTGCGTGACCTCGGGCACGGTGGAAGTGAAGCGCGTGTGGACGCAGCGTCCGCAGGGCGCCAGCGGCCCCGACTTCGCGGACGTCGCGGTCAAGCTGACCTGGTCCGGGTGCGACGCCGTCCAGGTGGCGCACTCGACGTAGAGCGCAGCGGATCGAGCACATCGGAAGCGCCGGCGTGGAAGCTTCGCGCCGGCGCTTTCGCATTTGAGGAGGCCGCAGGCCGCATGTGATACGTGGTCCGCTGCATGGAATGGCTGCAGGGGCTCGCCCAGGACCACAAGCCGGTCCTCGATGCTTGCGCGGGAATGACGGCCATCCTGCTCGCGGCGGGCGCCTTCCGCTGGCGCGCGCACGTGCGGCTGGCGCCGTGGCTGGCGGCGGCCAGCGGCACCGCTCTCGCGTTGGCGATGTCGATGGACGACTTCCTGCACCCTTGGGACGAGCGCTACCACGCCGTGGTGGCGCGCCACCTGATCTCCCATCCGCTGGTGCCGACCCTGTATGAAGAGACGCCGCTTCCCATGGCGCCGGTCTGGGGCAGCGGCCACGTCTGGATCCACAAGCCACCGTTCCCACTGTGGCTGATGGCCGCGTCGCTGCGCCTGCTGGGCACCTGCGAATTCGCGGTGCGGCTGCCCTCGGTCCTGCTGCTCGCCGCATGCGCCTTCGCGACGGCGCGCATCGGCAGCCGCCTGCTCGACGAGCGCGCCGGGCTCATCGGCGCGTTCCTCGTCGCCGTGAACGGCAACCTGCTCGACCTTGCTTCGGGACGAAAGCCTACCGATCACGTCGACA
>DASRTX010000445.1:0-7614 GCA_035655715.1 Myxococcales bacterium
GTGGTGGGCCTGCAGCTGGGCCTCGTCTATTACTGAAGCGCCACGTGGCGCGCCCGCCACTGGCCGCGGTGCTGCTCGAAGAGCCCCACGCAGACCGGCAGCGAGAACCGCCGCGGGCCGGCGCTGCCGGGGTTGAACCACCACACGCCTTCGCTTCGCTCGTCGAGCGGCTTGTGGGAGTGCCCGAAGATGACCACTTCGGCCGGGGCGCGGAGCACCTCCTGCTCGGCCTCGCCGCGGATGTGCATGAGCAAAAAGCGCGTCCCCCCGAGCGTGATCCGCGCGCTCTTGCCGGCCGGGCCGCACCGGAAGGAGTCGTTGTTTCCCGCGCAGGCGGTGACCGGGGCGATGGTGGCCAGCTGAGCCAGCACCTCCTCGCCGCCGATGTCTCCGGCGTGGAAGATGTGATCGACGCCGGAGAAGGCTTCGAAGACCTCTGGCCGGACGAGGCCGTGCGTGTCCGAGATGACGCCGATGCGCATGCGTCCGCAGTATAAGCAGTGCATGCAGCTTCGCGTGCGGACCCCGCCCGCCTGGGCGCGGCTGGCGGCCCTTCGCTTCGACGAGGTGCTGGTCGATCACGCGCACTGCGAGAAGAAGGCCGCGGCCCACGCGCTCTCGATGCTGGCTGCCTTTCCCGACGCGCCGGGGCTGCCGCGCGCCATGGCACGGCTCGCGCGCGAGGAAGCGGGGCATCTTGCCCAGGTTCTGGCGCTGATGGAGAAGCGCAACCTTTCGCTCGGGCGCGACCCCGGCGATCCGTACGCGCAGGGGCTGCAGGCGCTGGTCCGCCAGCCGGCGCGGGAACGGCTGCTCGATCGCCTGCTGGTCTCGGCGCTGATCGAGGCCCGCAGCGAGGAGCGCCTGCGCCTGTTGGCGGAGGCGCTGGCCGAGTCCGAGCTGCGCGCCTTCTACGCCCGGCTCGCCGACGCGGAGAAGGGGCACGGCGAGCTCTTCCTGCGCCTGGCCAGGAGATCCGCGCTCGAGGGAGTCGAGGCGCGGCTGGACGACCTGCTCGACGCAGAAGCGCGCCTGCTGCGCGAGCTGCCGCTACGTCCGGCGATTCACTGAGGGCGGCGTGGCGGTGGCCCCGTTCTCCGGCCAGGCGTGCCGTGGATACCTGCGCATCAACTCGCGGCGCACGGCAGGGTAGTGCCGCTCCCAGAACCCGGCGAGATCCTGCGTGACCTGCTGCGCGCGGCCGTTGGGCGCGAGCAGGTGGAGCGTCAGCGGCAGGCGGCCGTTGCAGATCGACGGGCCGCGCGCCATGCCGAAGAAATCTTGAAGCCGGGAGCGGAGGGCGGGCGGCTGTCCCTCGGCGTACTCGACGGGCGCCCTGCGGCCGCCGGGCAGCACCACCGACTCCGGCGCCAGACGATCGAGCTGCGGCGGCGTGAGCGCGGCGATCACGTCGGCCTGGGCCAGCTCCGCAAGCGACGTCATCCCCTGCGCCGCGCTGGCGAGCTGCGCCTGGATGCGCTCCGCGGTGAGCGGTTCGATGCCAGCCTCCGGGCAGTGCTGTGCGGAAAGCGCGCTGCGCACGCGCAGCCGCGTCAGGGCCTGCGCATCGAGCGTCAGATGCTGCAGGAGCAGGCGCGTCGCCTCGGGCGACGGCGCGGCTGCCTTGCGGGACTCCTCCAGCACCAGCTGATCGTAGAAGAGCCGCGCGACCTGCTCGACGCGTTCCCGGGCGGGCTCCCAGACCAGCTCGACCTCCTCGCGGAGCGCGTCCGCCTGCGCGTCGAGCAGCCACTCGGGCTCCGCCGGCGAGGCGATGCGCACCAGCGCGCGCGTCCGGCCGCCGGCGCGCCGCTCCTCGGCGTCCACGGCCACCATCAGCTCCGGCAGCCCCCGTAGCTCGGCCGGCAGCTGCGCCGCGCCGCCCGACGCCAGCAGCACGTCGTCGCCACGCCGCCGGGCCACCCGATCGGGATATCCCGCGAGCACGGCCAGATGCAGCGCCTGGTCGCGCGAGCCGGAACGGGCAGCGTTCTCCGGCGCGCTGCGCAAGAGCTGCCGCGACAGGCGCGCATCGCGGCGTTCCTCCAGCAGTGAAGTGACCTCTGCCGGCCGCGAATCGCGCCGCTCGGCCAGCGCCGCCGCCAGCGCGCACCCGTCCTCGACGTAGCCGCGCCGCGCCGCCTCGACGATCAGCCGGGACAGCCGCGGATGGAGCGGAAGCCGAGCGCAGGCGCGGCCGATGGCAGTGGTCCGCCCCCGCGCGTCCAGAGCGCCCAGCCGCTCCAACAATCGCGCGGCAGCCTGCAGCGCTCCCGGAGGCGGCGGATCCAGCCACGGCAGCGCCTCGGGGTCGAAGCCGGCGGCGCGCAGCTCGAGCACGGTCGCGGCGAGATCCAGCCGCTCGATCTCGGGCGGGTGGTGATCGGGCCGCGTCTCAAAGTCGTGGAGGGTATAGAGGCGCAGCGCCCTGCCCGGGCCCAGCCGTCCGGCCCGGCCTGCCCGCTGCGCCGCTGAGGCGCGGCTGATCTTCGCTACCGTGAGCGAAGGCAGCCCCGACCAGGGCGAGTGGGCGGCGATGCGCGCGAGGCCGCTGTCGATCACCGCGCTCACCCCGGGGACGGTGATGCTGGTCTCGGCCACGTTGGTGGCGAGGATGACCTTCCGGCCACGCGCTGGAGCCAGCGCGCGGTCCTGCTCGTCGGCCGGCAGCTCGCCGTGGAGAGGCAGAATCAAGAGATTCCGATGGCGCGCGATCTCCGCGCAGGCCTCGGCGGCGTGGCGGATCTCGGCCGCGCCGGGCAGGAAGACGAGCACGTCGCCTGCAGTCCCGGGTGCGGTGAGCTTGCGCACGGCCGCCGCGATCTGGTCGCCGAGGCGGCGCTCGTCTGGCTTGTCCAGGTGCTCGATCTCCACCGGAAAACGGCGCCCCTCGCTGCGCACCACCGGAGCTCCGAGGTGCGCGGCCAGCGGGCCCGCGTCGAGCGTGGCGGACATCACCACCAGCTTGAGTCGATCCGACAGTCCCTGGACGAGCGCGAGCGAGAGGTCGCCGGGCAGATGGCGCTCGTGGAACTCGTCGAGCACGACCGCACCCACGCCCGCGAGCTGCGGATCGGAGAGCAGCCGCCGCGCCAGGATTCCTTCGGTCACGTACCAGAGCCGCGTGCGTGCGGTTCCGGACTGGTCGAAGCGCACCTTCCATCCCACCAGCCCTGGGTCGTCCAGCTCGCTGGCCACGCGGCGGGCGGCGGTGCGCGCCGCGATGCGCCGCGGCTCCAGGACGATCACCTCGCCCGCGACCATCTCGAGCAGCGCCGGCGGCACGCGGGTGGTCTTGCCCGCTCCCGGCGGCGCTTCCAACACCACCGCGGGGCCGTCCCGCAGAGCGGCCAGCACTTGCGGCAGCGCCGCGTCGATGGGCAGAGCTTCTTTCACGCCGCGCGACTATAAGGGGACGCATGAAGAGCCTCCAGGACACTTACGGCCCCAACGTCATCTGCTTCGGCTGCGGCCCCGCCAATCCGAAAGGACTGCAGATCAAGAGCTTCGTCCAGGAGGATGAGTGCGTGGCCGAGCACCGCGTCGAGAAGCACCACCAGGCGTTTCCCGGCGTGGTCAACGGCGGCATCATCGGCACGCTGCTCGACTGCCACAGCAACTGGACCGCCACCTGGGCGCTGATGCAGAAGACGGGCGCGAAGGTGCCGCCCTGCACGGTGACGGCGGACTTTCACGTGGTCTTGAAGCGGCCCACGCCGGTGGACGCACTGCTACAGCTGCGGGCGCACGCCATCGAGGTGGGCAAGGATCGGGCCGTGATCGAGGCGACCCTGGAGGCGAACGGGAAGATCTGCGCCACCTGCAAAGGCACGTTCGTGGCGGTGAAGGAGGGGCACCCCGCGTTCCACCGCTGGTAGCGATCAGGAGCTCGCCGAGGTGTAACGGCGGATCGAGGCCACCCAGATGGCCCGGGCGATGGCGGTGAAGGCCAGCGAGCCGAACATTGCAAAGGCGGCGGTGCGGGCGGTCAGCTTTCCCAGCAGCGCGAGCGCCGGGTAGGTGGTCATCAGGGCCAGCGGAAGCACGAAGGTGAAGACGAATCCCAGGGCGCCGCGGAACACGCTGCTCGGCCAGCGGGCCACGTCGAAGACGGACTGGAACAGGTAGAGCAGGTTGTCCACCCGCACGGCGACGAAGGCGATGGACACCACCAGGATGGCGATGGAGTAGAGGACCAGCACCGCCGCGCAGAGAAGGAGCGCTGCCAGCAGCACATCTGCGGTTGCGGGAGCGTGGCCCAGCTGCCGGAAGGCGATGGCGAAGATGGTGGCCGCGCCCGCCAGATCGATGACGCGCCAGGGCTCGATCTTTGCCAGCGAGACCAGCAGCTGCGCGTCGGCGGGCTTGAGCAGGACGAAATCCAGCGTCCCCTTGCGCACGTGATCCACCACCTGCAGCAGCGAGGGGCTGAGGGAGCCTTCGAGCACGCCCTTGAGCGCCACGAACCATCCCAGCACCACCAGCATCTCCGGGAACGTCCAACCGGCCACCGACGCGCGCGTGCCGAACACGACCAGCAGAGGCACCAGCGTGACGCCCATCCAGAGCAGCGCCAACAGGCCCTCCACAACGAACTCCAGCCGGTACTGGACCGCCAGCGCCATCGAGGTGCGCAGCTGCGCCCGCACCACCCGCAACAGGCGCATCATCCGCCGTACGCCGCGTAGTGGCGCAAGCCGTTGCGCCACACGGCCCTCGTCGCCACCAGGAAGACCGCTACGTAAGCCCATTGCGCCGCCAACAGCGAGAGCGCCTCGCCCCGAGACCAACGCCCCAGCATCAGCTCCACCGGATAGGAGAGCTGGAAACGGAAGGGCAGCACCAGCGACAGCTCGCGGACCGCGCGCGGGAAGAGATCGATGGGGACCAGGTAGCCGGAGAGGACGTTGGAGAAGCCCAGCCACGCCTCGAAGATCGACGACGCGCTCTCGAAGCGCAGCCCCAGCGTGCCGATGATCGCCTGCACCAGGAAGTAGAGCAGCCACGCGCCGAGGAGCGCCGGGCAGAGCAGCAGCCAGGAGAACCAGTCGTGCGCGAGTTCGGCGCGGGCCACCCAGAGCAGGATGCCCACCACCGGCAGCGCCACGATGCCGCGCATGGGGATGGCAGACAGGTTGTCTGCCGACCACTGCAGCATGGGATGGACGGGCCGCAAGAGCCGCAGGGCCAGCGTCCCCTGCCGGATCTCCATGGTCATCTCCCACACCACCCAGGCGCCGGTCATCAGGCGCACCAGCAGCGCGGCCAGGTAGTACGCGGCGAAGCCCTGCTGCGAATAGCCGGCCACCGGGCCCGAGCGCGCCGCCGCTGCCCAGATGGCCAGCATCACCAGCGGCATGTTGGTGGAGAACATCCAGATGAGGAACTCGGCGCGGTACGCCACCGCGGAGGCGAACCCGGTGCGCAGGAACTGGGCGTACGTCCGGAGCAACCGCCTCATGCGGCGCGGCCCTGGGCGAAGAGGTCGCGCATCACCTCCTCGAGCGGCGGGTCTTCCACGGTGAGATCGGTGAGCGGCAGCGAGGAGAGGGCGCGGGCCACCGCCGCCTGCAACGCCTCCTGCGAGACCTGCACGGTGGCCTCGGCGTCGAGGTGCTCGATCACGGTCCCCAGCTGTTCCAGATCCCGCCGCTCCACCTGCCTGGAGAGCCGCAGCCGCACGCGCTTGTCGGGCCGCACGCGGCGCACCAGCTCGGAGAGGCCGCCGTCGTAGATCATGCGTCCCTTGTCGATCACCATCACCCGCGGACAGAGCGCCGCCACGTCTTCCATGTAATGCGAGGTGAGCAGCACCGAGGCGCCGAAGCGCTCGTTGTAGGCGCGCACGAAGCCGCGCACGGTGGCCTGCATGGAGACGTCCAGGCCGATGGTGGGCTCGTCGAGGAAGAGCACGCGCGGCCGGTGCAGCAGCGCCACCGCCAGCTCGCACTTCATCCGCTCGCCCAGCGACAGCTGCCGGGTGGGCTTGCCGAGCAGCGGCCCCAGGTCGAGCAGCTCGGTCAGCTCGGCCAGGGTGGCGTCGTACTGCTTGCGAGGAATGTCGTAGATCGCCCGGTTGAGCAGGAACGTCTCCGAAGGAGGCAGGTCCCAGAGCAGCTGCTGCTTCTGCCCCATCACCAGCGTGATCTGCTGGAGGAAGCCGCGCTCGCGCTGGTGCGGCGTGAAGCCCGCCACCGACACGCGGCCCTCGGTGGGATGAAGAAGGCCCGAGAGCACCTTCAGCGTCGTGGTCTTGCCGGCCCCGTTGGGTCCCAGAAACCCCACCCGCTCCCCCGCGGCGATGGAGAAGCTGATGTCGTCCACCGCCTTCACATCCTCGTAGGTGCGGCGGAAGAGTGAGTGGATGGCGGCCCGCAGCCCCGGCGGACGCCGATGTACCCGGTACCATTTGCGCAGGCGATCGGCTTCGATCATGGCCGTCCCAGCTATACTCCGTTTCCAGATGGATCTGGCCGGCGAGGAGCTCTTCGAGCTGAGACAATTGTTCCTGCGCGAACTGGCAGAAGGTCATGTCGTGGCCCGCCAGGCGCTGGAGAAGCTCGACGCCGATGCGCTGCAGGCGCTGCGCGGAGTGTTCCACAAGATCGCCGGCACCGCCGAGGCGGTGAACCTGGGACTCCTCGGCCGCCTCGCCGCGGTGTGCGAAGCCACATTGGACGCGCTCATCGACGGGAGCGCCAGGCTGTCGAAGCGGCACGAGCGCATCCTCCGCGAGGGCGTGGAGGGCATCGGCTCGCTGCTGGCCAGCGAGCCCGAGCCGCCCGCGCCGCCGGCCGAGGCCGATCTTCCGCCCTCCGGCGAGACGCCGCGCATCCTGGTGGTAGACGATGATCCCGTCAGCTCGCGGCTGGTGGAGGGCGTGCTGAAGGCGGCGGGCATCAGCTCCATGCTCTGCGGCGATCCTGCCAAGGCCTTCGACCTGGCTGTTCAAGAGAACCCCGATCTCATCATCCTCGACGTGGCCATGCCGGGGATGGACGGCTTCCGCCTCTGCCAGCGACTGCGGGCGCACTCGGGGCTGCAGCTGACTCCGGTCATCTTCGTCACCCGCAAGGGCAACGTGGAGCAGCGCGTGCGCGGCCTCCAGGTCGGCGGCAACGACTACCTCGCCAAGCCCTTCGATGCGGAGGAGCTGGTGGCCCGGGTCCGCTCGCACCTACAGAGGCTGTCGGGCCTGCGCGAGCTGGCGCTGCGCGACGGGCTCACGGGCTGCTACAACAACCAGTACTTCAAGCGCCGGCTGGAGCAGGAGCTGAGCCGCGCCGACCGCCACCACGGAACCGTCGCGGTGGCGATGATCGACATCGACCACTTCAAGCGGATCAACGACGGCTACGGCCACCCCGCCGGTGACGCGGTGCTGGCGCAGCTGGCCTCCATCCTCATTGCAGCGGTTCGCTCGCACGACGTGGTCGCGCGCTACGGCGGGGAAGAGTTCGGCATCATCCTCGTCGAGGCCGGCCCCGGCGAAGCGGAACTGGTCAGCAACCGGCTGCGCGAGCGCGTGCAGCTGCGGCGCTTCGAGGTGCCCGCGTCGCACGGCGAGCAGCCCCGCACCGCGAGCTGCACGTTGAGCCTCGGCATCGCCTCGTT
>DASRTX010000446.1:0-2761 GCA_035655715.1 Myxococcales bacterium
CCCGCGCCGCCGCATCCCGCCGCCGCGCTTCGAAGCTCTGAACGTCGGCTGCCTTCAGCGCCAATTCGAGAGTCGTGAAGTAATCGCCGCTGTCGTATTGCAGGGCTACCGGGGTCTGATACGGGTAGGCGTCCTTTGCGATGAAATTGCGTCGGCGCAGCTCGGCCGGATCCATGCCGAGCTCGTCGGCTGCGAGGTCGACGATGCGCTCCAGCAAAAATGTCGCCTCGGGACGGCCCGCCCCGCGATAGGCGTCAATCGGGACGGTGTGGGTGAACACCGCCTTGGTTTCGACGTAGATTGCCGGGGTTGTGTAGGTGCCGGCGAGCAGCGTCCCGTAGAGGTAGGTCGGGATCGCCGGCGCGAAGGTCGAGAGATAGGCGCCCATGTTGGCCAGCGTGCGCACCCTCAGCGCCCGGAACTTGCCATCGGCGTTGACGGCCAGCTCGGCGTGGGTGACGTGGTCCCGGCCGTGGGCGTCCGAGAGGAAGGCCTCGCTGCGGTCCGAGGTCCATTTCACCGGATGCCCCACCTTCTTCGAGGCCCAGAGCACCAGCAGCTCCTCAGCATAGTGGAAGATCTTGGAGCCGAAACCGCCGCCTACGTCCGGTGCCACCACGCGCAGCTTGTGCTCCGGCACCTTGAGGGTGAAGGCGCCCATGAGCAGGCGGGTCAGGTGGGGGTTTTGCGAGGTCGTATAGAGCGTATAGCGCTCTTCGACGTCGTCGAAGTGGCCGTTGGCGGCCCGCGGCTCGATGGCGTTGGCGGCGATGCGGTTGTTGGTCAGGTCGATCGAGACCACCCGGTCCGCTTTCGCAAATTCAGCAGCCGTCGCTTCCGGATCGCCGAGGTGCCAGTCGAAGCAGACGTTGCCGGGCGCCTCGTCCCACACCAGGGGGGCGCCGGCCGCCACCGCGGCGTTCAGGTGCGCAACGCCCTGCTGCCGGTCGTAATCGACCTCCATGAGTTGGGCCGCGTCCTTCGCCTGCGCCTTGGTTTCGGCGATCACCATGGCGACCGGATCGCCGGCGTGCCGCGCCTTCCCCAGCGCCAGCGCCGGATGGGGCGGGGCGACCATGGTCGAGCCGTCCTTGTTCTTGATCGTCCAGCCGCAGGGAATGCCGCCCAAATCGTCGGCGGCCACGTCGGCGCCGGTCAGCACGGCGAGCACGCCCGGCGCCTTGAGCGCCTGAGAGGCGTCGATCGAGCGGATGACGGCGTGGGCGTGCGGCGAGCGCACGAACACGGCATAGCACTGACCCGGCAGGGTGACGTCGTCGGTATAGCGCCCCTTGCCGAGCAGGAAGCGGCGGTCCTCCTTGCGGGCGACGGAAACGCCCAGCCCCTGATCGCTCATTGGGCACCTCCCCGCACGGTCTCGGCGGCCGAGAGCACGGCCTTCACGATGTTGTGGTAGCCGGTGCAGCGGCAGAGGTTGCCTTCGAGGCCATGCCGCACCTCGTCCTCGGTCGGGTTCGGGTTGCGCTGGATCAGCTCGGCGGAGCGCATCACCATGCCGGGCGTGCAGAAGCCGCACTGCAGACCGTGGCAGGTATGAAAGGCCTCCTGCATGGGATGCAGCTTGCCGTTGGTAGCCAGCCCTTCGATCGTGGTGACCGTCGCGCCCTCGGCTTCCACCGCCAGCATGGCACAGCTCTTCACCGATTTGCCGTCGACCCATACCGTGCAGGCGCCGCACTGGCTGGTGTCGCAGCCCACGTGCGTCCCCGTGAGCAGCAGGTGCTCGCGCAGCAGCTCGACGAGCAGCGTCCGCGCCTCGACGTTGACGTCGCGGCTCTTTCCATTGACTTTCAGCGTGATCGTGGCCATGAACCTCCCCTCGGGCGTGCCCGCCGCTGGTGGGTATTGAACCGGCGGCCATAGTACCGCCGGGGGATTGGGGGGTGCAAGGGTGCCACCCATCAGGTCTTCGGCGGCGGCTCAGGCGTTGCGCCCGGAGCCCCGCCGGCGGTCTTGACCACCGGACCGCGGCGGACGTAGTCCTCCACGTCCTCCTGGAACTCCTGGAAGCTCAAGGGAATCGTGTGGTGGGGACCGTTGCGCACCATGGTGAGGATCGCCTCACGGCCGAGCGCGCGGTAACTCTCGAACTGCGACTCATTGAACCACTGGTCCGACGTGCTCTCCTGGGGGAACATCAGAGACGACCGTGCGTAGTTGTAGACGTCGTAGGGCTCCGTCTCGCAAATGGCCGGCTTGACGTAGATCAGGATGCCGTCCGGCGCCTCGGGACCGTCCACGTCGCGGTAGCGGATGTGGCCCACGGCGCAGTAGCGCGCAGCAGGATTCGCCTTGGTAAGGTCCTTGGGAAAGATGTTCACGCGGTCCGCGAAATCGATCGAGATTCCGAAGTCGATGCGGATCTTGCGGATGGCGTTGCCAAGGTCGTTGTACGCATAGCTGGGATCCTGGCCGGCGTCACCCACGACGATGAAACTGCAGCGCCGCCGCACCATCTCGTACAGGGCGAGGTCTTCGAAGTGGCCGCCGTCCGAGAGGTTGACGTACGGATGGCGGGCATCGGTGAAGCCAAGGGCCTCATCGAGGATCAACGAGGCCGAGTTCACGGGGCCGCTGCGCGTCCAGGTGTTCCGCCCCAGCGGCCCCGGGTTGCCCAGCCATATGCCGAGCCGGGCATTGAAGACGGTCATGATGAAGGTGATGGCAGGGGACGAGTTGGCCCCCATGTTGGGGTTGGCCGCCGCACCCGAGGTGGCCACCGCGGTGCCCAGCGAGATCC
>DASRTX010000447.1:0-8973 GCA_035655715.1 Myxococcales bacterium
CCTCGCCCGAACATGCGGCTGGTGCGGGGCACGTACTCTGCGCGGGCGCAGGCACGATCTCCTTTCGCCACTTCGAGGCGGGCCCGAAGACGCCGTGGTAGCGCACGAGGTGAGCCCGCGGCGGCGGCACCAACGTGGCGAGACGGCGGAGCAGCTCGCGCGGTTCCAGGATGAGGATCTCGCGGCCCTCGCCGAGGCGCCGCTTCATGCGGCTCTTGCGTGAGCGGCTTCAGCCGGCGGCGTCAAGCCGGGTGCAAACACCGTCCTCCAGGCGTAGCCCGGCGGCGAGGCGCTCCTGGAGTCGCCTCGCGGCCCGCGGCGGACCGCAGTGCGTACCTCGGTTTCATCCACGTCGCGCCCGCCCCCCCGCCGGGGGGCGTTGCGGGGGCGCGCAGCCCCCGCACAAGCGGAGGCCGAAGGCCGGAGCGCCCCAAAAAAGACGCTCACGATTTGGCAGCAGTCGTCATTGTGTTCTCCGATGCTCTTATCAGCCGGCTGCGGGCGGGGCGGAGCTCGACGAGGACCCTCTAGGCGTAGCCCCACCGCCGCCGCAGCGTCCATTCCGCCCCCACCACCAGGCAGAGCAGCACCAGCACCTTCCAGTTGTCCCAGAGCGGCTTGCTGGTGCGCTGACCGACCTCGACGCGCTCCGGATCGCGCCAGGGCAAGGAGGCCAGCGGATCGGCGGGATCCACCATCTTGCCCTTGGTGGCCGAGGCCACCGCCTGCAGGATGTCCGGCCGCGGCGCCGCCTCGATCTGCTCGCGCGACGCCGGCGCCACCACGAACGCGTCCTCGGCCTCGCCCACGGCAGTCCCGTCGGGCCGCTTCGCCGTCACCTGCGCCTTGTAAGCTCCGGGCGGAAGGGGCGGCAGGACCACGCGCGCGTTCCCGTCCGGACCTGCCTGGGCCATGCCGGCGGGCCGGGGAGCGGAATCTGTGGCCGAGGAGATCACCACGCCGATGTGCGCTCCGGCCGCCGCGCCGTAGTCGCTGCCGCGCACCTGGACGTCGAGCGCGGGCGGCTCGCCGCCGGGCTCGAAGGTGGGCCGCTCGGAGGCCACGCGCATCGGCGTCAGCGCCGGATCGCGCACCAGCCAGCGGATCGCCGAGTGCCAGAAGGTCTCGTACGCGCGCGGTCCCTGCTGCGCGCCGGCGGCGACGAAGCTCCAGAACCAGGAAGAGTCGGTGAGCAGCGCCAGCACCCGGCCGCGCGCCGCCTCGCCCACCACCAGGACCGGGCGCCCTTCTCCCGACTCGAGCAGCACCTGAGCGCCGCCCTTGAGCGGGCCGCTGGTGTTGACGCCGGGCAGCTTGGGCAGCGCTGACCAGATGGAGTCGTTCTGGCCGGCGTGGGCGGCGAGCTCGGTGATGGGATGCCGCCGCCCCGCCTCGGTGAGATGGAGCTGCACCGGCGTCTCGTCCACCGCGGTGGGCCCAGGCGGCAGGAGCGAGACCGGGAGTACGTCCTCGATGGGAGTGCCCGCGTAGTCGCCGGCCGAGAAGCTCTGATCGCCGCCGATCATCGCGAAGGCGCCGCCGTCGCGCACGTAGGCGGCGATGCCGTCCAGGTACTGCGACATGCGATAGGGCCGGTGGTTGAAGTTCTGGAAGATGACCAGGTCGAAGGTCTTGAGCTGCTCCTGGAAGATCTCCTGGGTCGGAAAGGGAATCAGTGAGAGCTCGTCCTGCGAGCTGTGCGGGTCGTCGCCGGGCGTGCGCAGGATGAAGAAGCTGATCAGGTCCACGTTGGGATCCTTCTTGAGCAGCTGTCGCAAGAAGCGCACGTCCCAGGAAGGCCGTCCCACCACCAGGAGCACGCGCACGCGGTCGCGGATCACCTTGAGCACGAAGGAGCGCGAGTTGTTCTGGGCGATGGCCTCGCCCTCGTACACCGGGGCGGCGACGGTGAAGGCGAACTTGCCGGTGCGGTCGGGAACGAAGGAGAGCTTCACCTCGTACCGCGACTGATCGCCCGAGATCCGCACCGTCCTCTGCGCCACCACCTGGCCCTCGCGGCGCAGCACCACCGGGACCTCGGTCGCGGAGAAGCCGCGCGCGGTGAGGATCACGTCCACCGTCACCTGGTTGCGGACGAAGGCGAAATCGTCCACCGCCACCTTCTCCACCGCCAGGTCCTTGAGGGCGCGCGCCCCCACCGGCAAGGCGAAGACCGGGGCGTTGAGCTTGCGCAGCTCGGCGGCCGCGGCCGGAGAGACGCCCTGCGACAGCTCGGCGTTGTCCGCGCCGTCGCTGGCCACCAGCACGCCGGCGAGCGGCCTGCCACCGGTGCCGGCCGAGGCGGCAGAGGTGATGGCCCCGAGGATATCGGTGGCGGGCCCCTGCGGATCGGAGGGCAGCCGCATCGGATCGGTGGGCTGCACGTCCTTGTCGAATCCGTACGCGTCCACCTGGAAGCGGGCGCCCAGCTCCACCAAATCCGGCTGGTGCTGCTGTGCCCAGTGGAGCAACTCCTGCGCGCGGGTGGGACCGGAAGGGGCCGCCGGAAATTGCATCGAGCGGCTGGTGTCGAAGAGCAGCGCCACCCGCGCCCGCACCCGGCTCTCCGAGCGCAGCTCGATGCCGGGCTCGAGGATCAACACCAGCAAGAGGAGCGCCGCCAGCAGTCGGAAGCCCAAGAGCGCCACCCGGCGGGCGCCCGCCGGTTCGCTGCGGAAACCGCGGAAGGACAGCCACACCCCCGCGGCGAGCGCGGTGACCGCCAGCGCCAGCACCCACGCCGGCAGGGTGGAGAGCGAGGTGATGCGCCAGGCGTTGTAGGCGCTCTCGGGAATCTCAGATCCTCCTGCGCTTCATGATGAAGGGGATGTGGACCTGATCCTCCTTGTAGTCGAGGCACAGGGAGTACATGGCGATGTTCACGCCCAGCCGGATGGACTTCTCGCGCTGGAGCTCGCCGCCAGGGGTCACCTCGAACTCCCAGCTCCCCAGAGAATCGCGGGCGAGCGCGCCGATCATGTCGTTGCCCGAATAGAGCACCGCCAGGCGGCCGCCCAGCTCCAGCCCCTCCAGATCGGGCGTGGCGGCCACCCGCCCCGCCGGACCGTCCAGCAGGTAGAACGACTTGTAGAGCACGTGATCGCGCGGCACGCGCGAGAGGCGGCCGCCGGGAACGATGCGCGAGACCAGTTGGCGCGCCGACTGCTCGAACGGCCCGCCGCGCGTGGCGCTGGCGTCGTCGACGAGGAGGAAGCCGCCGTAGCTGAGGTAGCGCCGCAGCTCCGCCACCTCGTTGTCGGCGGGCGCCGGCATCGCCTGATCGGAGGAGAGGACCACGAAGGGGTAGCGGAAGAGATCCGGATCGGCCAGCCCCAGGGCCTTGACCGCGGGCGAGGTCTCGATGCTGGTGCGCTTGGAGATCTCCCACGACAGGCGCGAGAGCCCATCGGGCCGCGGGTCCCAGCGGCCGCCGTGCCGCGCCTGCGCGAAGGTGAAGCGGGCCTGCTCGCCGAAGGCGAAGGCGCGGCGCGCGGCGAGGAGCAGCGGCAGGGCCAGAAGTGTGCGGCGCGAGACCATCGGGCGCGAAAGCCTAACCGGAAACGACGGCGATCACTGCAAGAACCGCAGGACGCCCGCGACATTCCCGACCTTGCGGGCAGCGGCACCCTCGGGTAGCCTCGCCAGCAATGGCCCAGAACACCCAGTCCACCACCGCGGCCCGGGCCACGGTTCCCGGCACCGCCAACGATGCTCCCGTCGCCCCGCCGCTCTTCACCGCGCCGCCCAAGCGCGAGTACGTCGCGGACGCCAGGCGCGTCGGCGACGGCGCCCAGGCGGCCGAGCTGGCGCGGGCGCGCGAGCTGTTCGTCGCTGGCGACTATGCCGAGGCGCGGGCCGAGGCGAAGCGCGTGCTGCGCAGCAAGGAAGCCGACGCGCAGGCGAAGATGGAAGCGGCCGACCTGCTCGACCGCACCGACATCGATCACGGCCCCATCGCCGCGGCGGTGGCCTTCGTCATCCTGCTCGGCCTGATGTTGATGTTCTTCGCCACCAGCGGGAAGTAAATGCGCCGCCCTACAACGCGGTGATCCTCAGGTTGTCGAAGTACGTGTCGTTCGCCCAGCTGGAGAAGCCGAAGCGGTCGTGGCCGCTGCCCTCCAGCGGCGCCGGATCGGTCATCTCCAGGGCGAGGTTTCCGTCCAGCTCCCACCGCAAGCTGCCGGCCCGCTTGGTCACCACCACGTGGTAGGTGTGGCCACGCTCGACTCTCAGGTCGAGCCGCTTGACCACGAAGGGCATGTCCTTTCCCCAATAGTCGCCGCGCTCGATGCGGGCCAGATCGCGCCGCGCGGACCAGGCCACGAAGGGCCCGCGAATCCGGTCGATCAGATCCGCCGGCCGGGCGTACGGACGCGCCATCGCTGCCAGCTGCGCCCGCACCTCGTCCTGGCTGAGCGCGTGCTCGTCGAGCTTGCAGATCCGCGACTCCCGGTTGTGCCAGCCGCCGAAGAGGAAGACGTAGCCGGTGGAATGCGTGCGGCCGTCGCCGTACATCTCCCACTTGATGTCGCCGTCCGGCCCCTCGCCGCGCACGTCGAATTCCACCCGCGCGTCGCGCGGCAGCCGCGCCTTGAGCCAAAGCGGGTTGTTGCCCACGCCCGGCGAGTAGACCTGCCCGCCCACGATGCGCCAGAGGCCGCCGTTGGACCACCAGGCGTCTCCCAGCGTGGCCCGGTCGAACGCATCCTCGTACGGCAGGGCGGCATTCACCGGCGCCGCGCCTCGCAGCGCCGCGTGCAGGAAGGGGAGCTGCACTACCGCGACCGCCGCGGCTACCGGCACCGCGATGCGCGCCTGCAGCCAGGGATGCCTCACGCCTCCTCCTTGAACGAGAGCTGCGCGAAGTCGGGCAGCTCGCGGCGCATGAAGTCGCGAAGCCGCTCGGTCACGCGCGCCTCCAGCTGTCGGGCCCTCTCGCGGGTCACGCCCCAGACGTCGCCGATCTGCTGCAAGGTCATCGGCTCCTTGTCTTCGGGCGGCGCGATGCGGTTCTCGAAGAGGAAGCGATCCTTCTCCGCGGTCAGCGTCTTTCCGAACTGCTGCAGCTTCTCCTTGAAGATGCGCCGCAGCTCCTCGTCGGCCAGCTGCTCGTCGATGGGCGCTCCCGCCTGCACCAGCCGGTCGCCCTGCGTCTGCCGCGAATCGTCCGAGCCCATGGCGACGGGTGCATCCAGCGAGAACTCGTCGTTGCCCAGCCGCTGATCCATCTCGCGCACGTCCTGCTCGCTGACGTCGAGCCTCTCGGCCAGGAGCTTGGGCGCCGCCTCGAAGCCCTGGGAGAGGAGCTTCTCCTGCTCCTTGCGCAGGTTGAAGAAGAGCTTGCGCTGCGCCTGCGTGGTCCCGAGCTTCACCATGCGCCAGTTGTCCATCAGGTAGCGCAGGATGTAGGCGCGAATCCACCAGGCGGCATAGGAGGAGAGCTTCACGCCGCGAAAAGGGTCGTACTTCTGCACCGCGTGCATCAGCCCGACGTTGCCCTCCTGGACGAGGTCGAGCAGGTTGAAGGCGGCGCGCCGGTACTCGTGCGCGATCTTCACCACCAGGCGGAGATTCGCCGTCACCAGCCGGTATGCAATCTCCGGATCGCGCGTGCGCTGGAAGCGCGCTGCCAGGTCGTGCTCCTCCTCGCGGGTGAGCAGCGGGTGGCGCGCCACCTCGGCCATGTAGCGCTGGAGCGCGTCGGCATGGTCGAGATTGCGCTCCACCGGTACGGGGAGCGTCGACTGGGGCCCCGGAGCCTCGTCGGGCTCGGGCAACGCCTCCGGCTCCAGGACCTCCGGCTCGAGGGCGGCCTCCTCCTGGCGCTCGTGCGCTTGAATGCTCTGCTCCCCGGCCGGCTCCGGAGGCGAAGCGGCGGATTTCGCCTTCTTCGCCGTCTTCTTCGGCTTCCGCGCTTTGGCCCCGGGACTCATCTGTATCTCTGCGAGGTGCGGTGCTATACAGGCTAACTTTTTCGTGTTCAAGGACGCATGAGCGATTACGTCGCCACCACTGGTTTCGCGGATCTGCCTCTCTCCGAGGAGTTGCGCAAGGGAATCGCCGAGCGCGGCTACACCGAGCCCACGCCGGTGCAGGCAGCCGTGTTCGGGCCCATCCTCGCCGGCAAGGACATCATCTGCCGCAGCAAGACGGGCACCGGGAAGACGGCGGCGTTCGGCATTCCCATCCTCGAGCGCATTCCCGCCGGCACCCGCAAGGCCTCGGCGCTGGTGCTCTGCAATACGCGCGAGCTGGCGCTGCAAGTCGCCCAAGAGATCGAAGCGCTGGGCAAGCACAAGGACCTGAGCGTGGTGGCCATCTACGGCGGCGCGGGGATGGGCGCGCAGACCGACGCGCTCCACGAGGGCGCGGAGATCATCGTCGGCACGCCGGGTCGCGTGTACGATCACATCCGCCGCGGCAACCTCAAGCTGGACCAGACGCGCATCGCCGTCCTCGACGAGGCCGACGAGATGCTCTCCGCCGGCTTCTACGAAGAGGTGACGCGGATCCTCGACCACCTGCCCCGGGACCGGCAGACGCTGCTCTTCTCCGCCACCGTGCCGCCCGACATCGAGCAACTGGCGCAGAAGTACCTGCGCGACCCCGAGATCATCCTTCTCTCCGGCGACGTCTTCACCGTCGAGCACATCCACAACGTGCTCTATCACCTGGTCGATCAGTACCCGAAGCCGCGCAACCTCCTCTACCTGATCGAGCGGGAGGATCCGGAGAGCGCGATCATCTTCTGCAACCTGCGCACCGACACCGAGCTGGTGGCCAACGTGCTCAACCGGAACGGGCTCGACGCGGAGATGCTCAACGGCGACCTGCCGCAGAAGGAGCGCGAGCGGGTGATGGCCAAGGTGAAGCGCGGCGAAGTCCGCTTCATGGTGGCCACCGACATCGCCGCGCGCGGCATCGACATCAGCGACCTCTCGCACGTGCTCAACTACTCGCTGCCCGAGGATCCCGCCGTCTACCTGCACCGGGTGGGGCGCACCGGCCGCATCGGCAAGAAGGGCACCGCCATCTCGCTGGTCTCGGGAGCGGAGCTGAATACCCTGGGGGTCCTGGAGAAGAAGTACGGCATCCAATTCGAGCAGCGGAACCTGCCTACGCCGGAGGAAGCCAAGGGTTTGTGGACCGGAAAACACGTGCGCGAGCTGCAGGACGCGATGCAGTCGGGCAGCGCCTTCGAGGCCTTCCTGCCGTTGGCGCAGGAGCTGATGGCGCGCGACGACGGCAGGGTCCTGTTTGCCTACGCCCTCAAGTACTTCTTCACCCACCACCGCATGGAGAAGGCGCAGCTGCGCGCCGCGGGTGAAAAACTTCTCGAGTCCCACCAGGTCGAGAAGGTGCACAAGGAGCAGAAGCAGGCCCGGCACAAGCGCGACCGCGAGCCGCGCAAGCCCCGCCTGGAGAGCGCGCCGCGGGCCGCGGCGCCGGAGGCAGCGGCGCCGCAGGCCTCCGTCGATCGGGTGAAGCTCTACCTCGAGCAGGGCTCGGACGCCGGCTGGACGGCGGAGACCCTGCTCGCGGCGCTGGCCGAGCTGGCGGGCCAACCGCGGGAGACGGCGCTGGCGGCGGATGTGAAGCCGCGCTACGCCTACGTGGTGGTCCGGCCGGACGCTGCCGATGCCTACGTGGCGCTGAACGGGAAGCCGCTGCGGGACAAGCCAGTCCGCATCGAAGTGGCGCGGCCCCGCAGGCGGTGATGACGCCCGCCATCCGCGTGGCAGGGCTGGTGAAGAAGTACGGCGACCTGGCGGCGGTCGACGGGCTCGATCTGGAGGTGCAGGCAGGGCAGTGCTTCGGGCTGCTCGGGCCCAACGGCGCGGGCAAGACCACCACGGTGGAGATCCTCGAAGGTCTCAACGAGCCCACCGCCGGAACGGTGGAGGTGCTGGGCCTGCGCTGGGAACGCGACGAGCGCGCGCTTCGCCAGAAGCTCGGCGTCTCGCTGCAAGAGACCCACCTGCCAGACAAGCTCACGGTGGAGGAGAATCTGCGGCTCTTCCGCTCGTTCTATGCGCGCGGCCGCGACGTGGCCGAGGTGCTGGAGCTGGTGGCGCTCACCGACAAGCGCGGCGCGTGGACCGAGAAGCTCTCCGGCGGCCAGAAGCAGCGGCTCGCGGTCGCTTGCGCGCTGGTGAGCGACCCCGAGCTGCTCTTCCTCGACGAGCCCACCACCGGCCTGGACCCGCAGTCGCGCCGGCAGCTCTGGGAGGTGGTGCTGGGCTTCAAGGCGCTGGGGCGGACGGTGCTGCTCACGACCCACTACATGGACGAGGCAGAGCGGCTCTGCGACCGCGTGGCCATCGTCGACAAGGGCAAGGTCATCGCCCTGGGAACTCCGGCGGAATTGATCGCCTCGCTGGGCGGGCAGCAAGTGGTGGAGCTGGCCACCCAGCAGCCGCTCGCGCCCGAGTCGCTGGCGGACTTGCCCTCGGTCCGGGGCGCGCGCCGCAACGCCGGCGGGGTGGCGCTGACCGTGGAACAACTCCACCTGGCGCTGCCGGCCATCCTCGCGCAAGTGGAGCCGCTGGGGCTGACGCGCCTGTCCACCCACCACGCCACGCTGGAGGACGTGTTCGTGCACCTCACCGGAAGGCACCTGCGCGAATGAGCTCGTTGCGCGAGCTGACGCTGGCGCGGCTGCGCCTCTTCTTCCGCGAACCCGGCGCGGTGTTCTGGACGTTCGGGTTCCCGCTCGTCCTCTCGCTGGCGCTGGGGGTGGCGTTTCGCAACCGACCGCCCGAGCCCGCCCGGGTGGCGGTGGAATCGCCCGCGCTGGAGGCCGCCCTCTCCGCCGCGGCGGGGCTGCGCGTGCGGACGATGGACGGCGCTTCCGCGCGGCAGGCGCTGCGCACCGGCAAGGTGGATCTGGTGGTGCTTCCGGGACCGCCCATTGCCTACCTGTACGATCCGACGCGTCCGGAGAGCCGGCTGGCGCGCGCGCTAGCCGACCCG
>DASRTX010000448.1:0-5364 GCA_035655715.1 Myxococcales bacterium
CATCCCGAAAAGCGGGCGGGCAATGCTGGTGGGCAATCACTCCGGCGGCATCGCGCTCGACGCCGCGATGGTGATCGCGGCCTGCTTTCTGGAGCTGGATCCGCCGCGGCTGGCGCAGGGGATGGCGGAGAAGTTCATCAACCGCTTCCCCTTCGCCTCCACCTGGACCTCGCGCTGCGGGCAGCTCACCGGCCTGCCCGAGCACGCCCAGCGCCTGCTCGAGGACGATCGCCTGCTGATGGTCTTTCCCGAAGGAGCGCGCGGCACGGCCAAGCTGTGGAAGGACCGCTTCTCGCTGGTGGAGTTCGGCACCGGCTTCTTGCGGCTGGCGCAGAAGACCAAGAGCCCCATCGTGCCCTTCGCCTTCCTCGGCGGGGGCGACGCCATCCCCACCGTCGGCAACCTGTACAAGATCGGCAAGCTGGTGGGCGTGCCGTACCTGCCGGTGACGCCGTGGCTCCTCCCGCTGCCGCGGCCAGCGAAGCTCTCCATCCACTTCGGCGAGCCGATGCGCTTCGACGGCGACGGGAACGCCGACGACGAGAGCACGGCGCGCGCCGTGGGCCAGGTGAAGGAGCGGATCGGGCAGCTCATCGAGCGGGGGCGGCAATGAGGGTGTTGATCCCGGGCATCGCCGGGCTCCTGGCCCGCAAGGTGGCGCAGCGGCTGCTCGGGGGTGGGCACGAGGTGATCGGGATCGATCCCCGCGGCTGGCCGGGCGCGCCCAAGGAGATTGAGCTGCACGCCATCGACATCCGCAAGCGCGCTGCAGGGGAGGTGTTTCGCAAGCGCCGGCCGCAGGCGGTGGTGCACATGGCCACCATCTCGGCGCTGACCGCGGACGCGGAGGAGCGCTACCGCATCAACCTGGGCGGTACCCGCGCCGTCTTCGAGTATTGCGCGGCCCACGGCGTGGAGCAGCTCGTCTTCGTGGGCCGGCACACCTACTACGGCGCGGGCCCCGACGCGCCGCTCTATCACACGGAGTCGGAGCCACCTCAAGAACTGGGCTCGTACCCGGAGCTCGCCGACCTGGTGGCGGCCGACCTCTACGCCGCCAACGCGCTCTGGCGGCTGCCCGCGCTGCAGACGGCGGTGCTGCGCATCTGCTACACGCTGGGGCCTTCCGGGCACGGAACGCTGGCGAGCTTCTTGCGCGGCCGGTTCGTCCCCATGGTGCTCGGCTTCGATCCACTCTTCCAGTTCATCCACGAAGACGACGCGGCGGATGCCATCGTGGCGGCGCTCTCGTCGAAGCTGCGGGGCATCTTCAACGTGGCCGGGCCGCAGCCGCTGCCGTTGGGCTTGATCGCGCGCGAGGCGGGGCGGCGGGCGCTGCCCTTTCCCGAGGCGCTGCTGGCGGTGCTGCTGGGTCGGGCCGGGCTTCCGCGGCTCTCCCGCGGGGCGCTGGCGCACATCAAGTATCCCATCGTGGTGGACGCGTCGTTGTTCCGCCGCGAGACGGGATTCGCCCACCGCTTCGACGAGCTGGTGACGGTGCAGACCTTTGCCGACGGGTTCCCTGCGGGTGGCAGGTCGAGCCCGGTTCCGCCGCTCGGGTGACCTCTTGCTGCGCCTGGGTCCTCTCCGCCTGCACTGGAGCCTCCTGCTCGGCGCGCTGCTCTTCTGCGCCGCGCAGCCCACCCCGCTCCTCCTGCTCGGGTACGTGACGGTATTGCTCGTCCACGTCGGGGGTCACCTGCTCGCCGTCGCGGGCACGCCGCTGCGGCTGTCCGGCGTCCTGATGCACGCGCTGGGCGGCGAGCTGCTGGGAGAGGGAGAGGTCTCCCCCGCGCGCCGATCGTTCGTCGCGCTCAGCGGCGTGCTGGCCCAACTGGCGCTGTTGGGCGCCGCGCTGTGGCTGCCGATGCCGGCCGAGCTGCACGAGGCGTTCACGCGGCGCAATGGCCTCGTGCTGCTCTTCAATTTGATCCCGCTGAAACCGCTGGATGGCGCACAAGCGTGGAGGCTGCCGGGGCGGCTGCGGGCTGCGAGCCGGCTGAAGTATCGTGGCGCGATGCGGTCCTCGCGGCAGGTGCAGAAGGACGTGGCCGATCTGCTGAAGCGGCTCCGGCGATGATACTCTCGCGCCGGGATCTCTTGCGGACCGCGGCCTCCGCCGCCGCGCTCGCGACCGGAGGAGCGATGGCGGCACCTCGCATGCGCACCCGCCCCATTCCCCGCAGCGGCGAGCAGCTGCCCGTCATCGGGATGGGGACCTGGCGGACCTTCGACACCGAACAGCGCGACGAGCTGGGATCGGTGGTGCGCGCGCTCTTCGACGCTGGCGGAAGCCTGATCGACTCCTCGCCCATGTACGGCCGTTCGGAGACCACCGTGGGCGAGGTGCTGGCAGCCGCGGGGCTGGGAAAGCGCGCCTTTCTCGCCACCAAGGCGTGGACCAGCGGCAAGGAGGCCGGCATCGCGCAGATGCGCAGCTCCATCGAGAAGATGGGGCACGTCGACCTGATGCAGATCCACAACCTGCTCGACTGGCGCACCCACCTGTCCACCCTGCGCGCCTGGAAGGAGGCGGGGACCATCCGGTACTGGGGCATCACCCACTATTCGCTCTCCGCCTTTGGCGAGCTGGAGAGCATCGTGCGCGCCGAGAAGCCGGACTTCGTGCAGCTCCCCTACTCGGTAGGCGTGCGCGAGGCGGAAGAGCGGCTCTTGCCCGCCTGCGCGGAGAACGGCGTGGCGGTGCTGGTGATGCGCCCCTTCGAAGGAGGCTCGCTCTTCGGCGACGCGCGCAAGCGGCCGCTGCCCGGCTGGGCAAAGGAGATCGACTGCACCAGCTGGGCGCAGATCTTCCTCAAGTTCATCCTCGGCCACCCCGCCGTCACCTGCCCCATCCCCGCCTCCTCGAATCCCTCGCACATGGCCGACGACGTGCGCGCTGGTTACGGGCGGCTCCCCGACGAGGGGATGCGACGTCGCATCGTGAAGGATGTGGCCGGTTGAAGTTCCGCTTGACTTTTCACGACCGCTCTCGGTATCCATCAAGACGATGTCGCCTGCGTTCCAGAGCAAGTGCGCGTGTTGTCGCTGCCCCGGCCAGTGGTGCCGGGCGCGCGCATGAGCTGACGGCGACTCCCTGACTCCGCCTCTCTGCTCCCTGCCGCCCCGGCGTTTCCGTCGGTGCAGTTTCCTTGCGGCAAGGAGTACCCGTGGAGCTCTACCCCGTCTTCCTGCACCTGCGAGGCCGACCCGCGCTCCTGGTCGGCGGCGGCCGCGTCGCTTCCGGCAAGATCGAGGCGCTGCTCACCGCCGGCGCACGCGTCACCGTCGTCGCCCCGCGCATCGACGCCTCGCTGCGACGGCAGGACGTGCGCATCGTCGAGCGCGCGTTCGAGCCGTCCGACCTCGACGGCCAGTGGTTCGCGGTCGCGGCCGCCCCGGCCGATGTAAATCGAAAAGTGGCGCTCGCGGCTGAAGAGCGCCGCGTCTTCGTCAACGCGGTCGACGATGCCGACTCCGCCAGCGCGTACCTCGGCGGCGTGCTGCGCAAGGCCGGCGTGACGCTGGCCATCTCCACCGACGGCCGCGCTCCCGCCCTGGCGGGCCTCTTGCGCGAGGCGCTGGAGGCGGTCCTGCCTCCCGATCTGGACGCCTGGGTGCGCACCGCCGAAGGCCTGCGTGCCCAATGGAAGGAAGCGGGCGTTCCCATCCCCGACCGGCGCCCGCTGCTCTTGCTCGCGCTCAACCGGCTTTATCACCAGGAGGCAGCATGATCGGAATGGTCTCTCTCGTCGGCGCGGGTCCGGGCGACCCGGATCTGCTCACCCTGCGCGCGGTCGATCGGCTGCGCGCCGCGGACCTGGTGCTCTACGACGCGCTGGTCGATCGCGCCGCCCTCCGCCATGCGCCGCAGGCCCAGCACGCCTGGGTGGGCAAGCGCGCCGGCCGCCACTCCATCGAGCAGGACACCATCGAGCGGGTGATGATCCGGCGCGCGCTGCGCGGCGAGCGCATCGTGCGCCTGAAGAGCGGCGATCCCTTCGTCTTCGGTCGCGGTGGCGAGGAGGCGCTGGCGCTGGCCGCGGCCGGCGTGCCTTGCGAGGTGGTGCCCGGAGTCTCGTCGGCGGTGGCCGTGCCCGCCCTGAGCGGCATCCCCGTGACCCACCGCGGCCTCTCCACGGCTTTCGTGGTGGTCTCCGGCCACGCCGAGGAGGCGTATGCGCCGGTGCTGCGCGCGCTCCCGCCCGGCTCGGCGACCGTGGTGATCCTGATGGGCATCGCCACCCGAAGGGCCTCCGCGGCGGTGCTGCTGGCCGGTGGGTGGGATCCGGAGACTCCGGCCGCGCTGCTCTTCTCCGTCTCGCATCCGGACGCTTCCGCGTGGCACGGCACGCTCCGCAACCTGGGCAAGGCACAGGCGGAGGAAGGTCCCGGCGTGATCGTCGTCGGCGCCACCGTGGCGCTCGCAGCGCAGTTGCAGTCGGCTTCCGTGGGTCAGGGAGGTCTTCATGCCGTTGCTCGATGAAAGGACGCTGGGCCCCGGCCGCCTGGGCTTCGCGGACGAGAAGGACCTGGATGCGTTCATCTCCATGCTGGGCCGGTTCGAGCGCGGCGAGGCGACGCCCGATGCCTGGAAACAGTTCCGCCTCGTCAACGGGGTGTACAGCCAGCGGCAGGAAGGCGACTCGATGATGGTGCGGGTGAAGATCCCGCAAGGGGTCCTCACCTCTGCCCAGCTGCGCGCCCTGGCCGAGGTGGCCGACCGGTACTCCACCGGCCGCGGCCACATCACCACCCGCCAGAACGTGCAGTTCCACTTCGTGCGGCTGGCGCAGACCGACGACGCTCTGCGCTTGCTCGCGGAGGCCGGCCTCACCACCCGTGAGGCCTGCGGCAACTCGGTGCGCAACGTCACCGCCTGCCCCCACGCGGGCGCCTCGGCGCTGGAGCCCTTCGACAGCACGCCGTACGCGGAGGCCGTCACGCGGCACCTCTTGCGCGGGCCGATGTCCGCCTCGCTGCCGCGGAAGTTCAAGATCGCCTTCGGCGGGTGCTGCGGATACGACTGCGTGGGCGCCTCGTTCAACGACGTGGGCTTCCTCGCCCGCGTGCGCGACGGCAAGCCGGGGTTCCGCGTCACGCTGGGCGGCGGGCTCTCCACGCTGCGCCGAGCCGGAATCCTGGCCCACGAGTTCGCGCCCGCCGAGGAGGTGTTGGAGATCTGCGAGGCGGTGGTGCGGCTCTTCAACCGCACCGGCGACCGGCAGCGGCGCCACAAGGCGCGGCTCAAGTTCGTGGTGGACAAGCTGGGGCCGGAGGAGTTCCTGCGCCTGTACTACGAGGAGCGGAAGGCGCTGGAACCTCGCCGCGTGGAGGCGATTCCGCAGCCGCCGCCGCGCCAGC
>DASRTX010000449.1:0-8721 GCA_035655715.1 Myxococcales bacterium
CAGCCCATCCGGCTGTGACCCACCTCGTCGCGCGCGATCTCGTGAAGCACCTCGCGCACGCGCGGCTCGGCGTCGGCGGCAAGCAGGGTGGTCACGGTCGCCACGCTCTCGGTCTCGGTGATGCAGCACGCCGCCACCACCTCGTAGAGGACGGCTTCGCGAGGAAGGAGCCGGCGCGGCGCGATGGGAGCATCGGCGCCCGCCGGGGGCGCGCCCGAGCCGTAGCCGGCGGCGAGCGCAGCGCAGAGGTCCGCGTGCCGCTTCTCGTCCTCGGCGGCGCGCCGCATCAACTCCGGCACCGGCGAATCCGGGTCGAAGGCGGCGATGGCGGACAGAAGACGCGTGAACCGCGCCGCCGCCTCCTGCTCCACCCGTGTGCGGAAGACCCAGGCCTCGCCCGCCTTGAGGCGGACCTCCGCGGTCACCAACCCGGCGCGCCGCCGCCGCCGGCGTCCGCCTCGGCCGTCGTGCCGCCGTCGGAGGCGGGGGTCTTCTTGTCGCCCGACTGCGTTTGCGTCTGGGCGTTGGCGGCGCACCCGGTGCCCGTGCCGGTGCCGATGATGCCGCCCGCCACGACCAGCAGCCGGAAGAGCTTCTTGAAAAGCATGGATCCCCCTCGGGTTTCAACCTACGCAGCAGTCTTGTCACACTCGGCGGCGCACTTGGTGCAAGCGTCGCCACAAGCCTTGCAGGGCGGGTGCTTGTCGTGCTTGCGGCACTGCGCCTCGCAGTCGCGGCAGGCCTTGGCGCAGACCGCCGAGAGCTCCTTGAGGCGCGGCCCGTTCTGCGCGGCGACGGTGGCGAGAGCGCCCACCATGGCGCGCATCTGCTCCACCGACTTCGCGCAGTCCGCCAGCGACGCGTCCCCCGCCGCGAGGCTATCGATGCAGTGCCGCAGGCAGGCATCTCCGGTGGCCATGCATTCGTGCGCCGCGGAGACCAGCGCCGCATTCGGGATCCCTGCGGCGTGATGCTCGTGGCCCGCATGCGGGTCCTTGGGATCCGCCGCGAACGCCCTTGCCGCCGCCAACGCGGCCGCGCCGCCGAGCAGGTTTCGTCGTTTCATGGCCACTCCTTTCGGCGCGCAGTCTGGCGAAAAGACGCGGCTAACGCAATCCCGCCGAGGATCCGTCTTTGCGTGAAACGCCACGCCCGAGCGGTCTCGGGCGCGCTTGGCCAACAGGCAAGCTGACGCAATCCTGGGCCGCTTGTGGCTACTCGCCTGGCGTGAACCAGCTGACAGTGCAAATCCACGGGTGCAGTCCGTAAGAACCGGTATTGCGACGCATGAGGTCATCTCTATATCAGCTAGGAGGAGCGTCTCGCCTGCCGCCCGGTCCAGGAGGGGCGACGGCAGAGAACGAAAACGCGATGCCTTCCGTCAACCTCGTGGTCGTCGACGATCACCAGTTGTTCCGGGAAACGTTCAGATTCCTGCTCCGTCGCCAGCCCGACCTCCGTGTCGCGGGCGAGGCGTCCGGGGCCGCAGAAGCGTACCGCGTGATCGCGGACGTGCGGCCGGACGTCGTGGTCCTCGACCTCCTGCTGCCCGGCACGGATGGTGTAGGCGTCGTCCGCGAGATCCGGCGCCTCCATCCCGCCTGCCGCGTGCTGATGCTGAGCATGGTGGACGACCCCTCCAGGGTGGCCGACGCTCTGGAGGCGGGCGCCCTGGGCTTCGCGACCAAGAACGAGGATTCGGAGCTCGTCGGCGCCGCCATCCGCGCGGTGTCGCAAGGAAGGCCCTACCTCTCCACCCAACTCGATCGGCGCGATATCGAGCGCTGCCGGGCCTCCGGCGCACGGGGATCCCAGGGGCTCGCCCTGCTGACCTCGAGGGAGCGGGACGTCTTCGCCCTGACCGTCGAAGGGCTCACCGCCAACCAGATCGGCGCGAGGCTCTTCATCAGCCCGCGAACGGTGGAGACGCACCGCGGGCGGATCCTGCGCAAGCTCGGCGCGCGCACCGCGGCCGACCTGGTCCGCATCGCCGCACGCATCGGGGCGCTGGGCGAAAGGCCCAACTGATCCACCGCGCAGCACCTCACCTCCGCGGCGAGCGCAGGGCGCGGCGGATGATCTTTCCAGTCGCCGTCAGCGGCAGCTCCTTCACGAACTCCACGATGCGCGGGTATTCGTGCGCCGCTAGCTTGGAGCGGACGAATTGCTGGAGGTCGGCGCGGAGCGCATCTGTGCCCGCGAAGCCGTCCCGCAGCACGACCACCGCCTTCACCACCTCGGTGCGGATGGGGTCTGGCTCTCCAACCACCGCCGCCAGCGCGACCGCCGGATGGCGCGAAAGGCACGCTTCGATCTCCCCGGGGCCGATGCGATAGCCCCCGCTGGTGATGACGTCGTCGTCGCGGGCGGCGAACTTGAAGTAACCCGCCTCGTCGCGCATCCCCAGGTCGCCGCTGATCAGCCAGTCGCCGCGGAACTTCGCCGCGGTGGCTTTGGGGTTGTTCCAGTAGCCCAGGAACATCACCGGGTCGGGCCGGCGGTACGCGATGTTTCCCAGCTCGCCGGGCCGTAGCTCGCGCCCCTCGCCGTCCACGATGGAAACGATGTGGCCGGGGATGGCCGTGCCCGTCCAGCCGGGCCGCACCGGGGGGAGCGCGGCGCCGTTTCCCAACACCACGTTGCACTCGGTTTGCCCGTAGAACTCGTTGATGGTCAGGCCGAACATCTCTCGCCCCCAATCGATCAGGTCCTCGCCCAGGCTCTCGCCTCCCGAGGCCAGGGAGCGGAGCCGGACGCCGGGCTCGCGCGCTCCGGAGGCGCGCAGGAGCTTCAGCGCCGTCGGCGGCATGAAGACGTTGCGCACGCCCTGGCGCGCCATCAGCCGCAATGCCTCCCCGGGGTCGAACTTGCGCGGCCGATGCGCCACCACCGCGACTCCATGGTGCCAGGCCGGCACCAGCACGTCGAAGAGGCCGCCGATCCAGGCCCAGTCCGCGGGCGTCCAGAAGCGGTCGCCGGGTTGCGGAAAACCGTCGTGCGGGTGTTCCACGCCGGGCAGGTGGCCGAGCAGCACGCGGTGGGCGTGCAGCGCGCCCTTGGGCTGACCGGTGGTGCCGCTGGTGTAGATGATCACGGCAGGATCCTCGGCGGCGGTGTCCACCGGCGCGAACCGATCCGAGGCCCGCTGCAGCAGCGCGTGAAGATCGAGCGCGCCGTCCGCGGGGCCGTCGGCGCAGAAGACCGCGCGCAACTCGGGGGCCTGCACCCGGGCGAGCTTGGGAAGCTGGTCGCGGTCGGTGACGATGGCCCGCGCCCCGCTGTCGCGCAGCCTGAACTCCAGCGCCTCTTCTCCGAAGAGGGTGAAGAGCGGCACCGTGACCAGCCCCGCCTTCCACGCTCCGGCATGCGCCACCGCCGTCTCGTGCCGCTGCGGCAGGAGGATGGCCACGCGGTCGCCGCGGGAGAGGCCCTGGGCCACGAGCAGGTTGGCGAAGCGATTGGAGAGCTCCGAGATGGCGTCGAAGGAGAATTCGGACGCGCGGCCGGAAGGGTCCAACTCCACCAGCGCCAACGCTCCCGCGTGCCGGTCGGCGATGTCCACCCCGATGTTGAACCGCTCCGGGATCCGCCAGCGGAAGCTCTCCACGCCGCACCTCCAACCGGTCTCAGGGCGATTCCAGGATCGCTTCCGCGTCGACCGTGATGCGGATCTCGTCTCCGACGACCACGCCGCCCGCGTCCAACGCGCTGTTCCAGCTCACGCCGAAATCGTGGCGGTTGATGGTCGTGGTGCCGACGAAGCCGGCGCGAATCTTCGGACCCTTGTCGATCCCGTCCTCCCACCAGGGCGTCGACCAGCGGCCGAGGGAGCGCACGTCCAGAATCGCCGGCCTCGTGACGCCGCGGATGGTGAGATCGCCGGTCACCTTCCACTCCTGGGCACCGGTGCGTTCCGAGACGCGGCCCCGGAACCGGATCTCCGGATGGCGCTCGACGTCGAGGAAGTCGGCGCTGCGCAAGTGCGCATCGCGTTGCGGCTCACCGGTGCAAAGGCCGCGCGCATCGATGGTGACCTCCACCGCGCCCGCGGTGGGATCCGCCTCGTCGAAGTCGAGGGACCCGTGCACGTTCTTGAAGTGTCCGCGCACCCAGGTCACCATCATGTGCCGCGCGGCGAACTCCGCTGCGGTGTGCCCGGGCTCGAGGAACCATTTCGCCATGCGGTGGATGCTACAATGGCCGTCCATGGTTCCGCGAGCTGCCATCGCCGCTCTGCTCCTCTGCGGCTGCGTCGGCTCCGTGACCCCCGTGGAATGCGGGGTGGACGCCGACTGCGGCGTCGCCGCCTTCTGCTCACAGGGCACCTGCATCGGGGGAACGCGCACCTGCCCCACGCTGACGCCCACCTTCTCCAGCATCAACCGCAACTTCCTACAAGTAGGCTGCGGCGTGAAGCAGGTGAACTGCCACTCCTCCGTCTCCTCTGGCGTGGAGAGCGGGCCCAGCTTCGAAGGGCACCCCTACGGCGTACTGGTCAATGCGGCGGCCGCCAATCGCTTCGGCAGCGTGAAGGGCCTCATCCTGGTCAAGCCGGGCGATCCCGCCGCCAGCTTCTTCCTCACCAAGCTGCGCCTCACCGAGACCACCGACCCGCAGTTCGGCAGCGGGCAGCCCGCAACCGCGCCGGGCTCCACCTGCGCCGAATCGCTGGCGGTCATCGAGCAGTGGATCCAGCGCGGCGCGCCGGACGACTGACATGGCCGAAATCACCCGCCGTTCGCTGCTCCGCTCCGCGATGCTGGTGCCGCTGGCCACCGCCTGCGCGCGCAGGATTCCCACCAACCGCGAGGTCGCGGTGGGCGCCGCCGCCGATGGCAACGTCACCGTGCCGCTGGCCAGCGCGCCGGAGCTCGCGCAGGCGGGGGGAGCGGTGATCGTCCGGCCCGGCGCGTCGCAGACCGCGTACCTGGTCGCCTTCACCGGAGAGGGCTACCTGGCGCTGCAGGCGGAGTGCCCGCACGCCCGGTGCCCGGTTGCGTGGGTGCCCGAGGACCGCCAGGCCGAATGCCCCTGCCACGGCTCGCGCTTCGCCGGCGACGGCACCGTGCTGCATCCGCCGGCCGTGGCCGATCTCAGGGCGTACCCGGCCGACCTGGACGGGGCCGGCAACCTGGTCGTGCATCTCTTCGCGGGCGACGGCACCTTTCCCGGCCACGTCCAGAACGGCCAGTACAGCTTTCCCATCGCGGCCTTTCCGGTGCTCGCCAAGGTCGGCGGCGTGGTGGTGGGCCAGCCCGACGGGTTTCCGGGACCGCTGGCGGTGTCGCGCCTGGCTCCGGATACGGTCGCGGCCGTCACCGCGCTCTGCACGCATCAGGGCTGCACAATCCTGCCCGGCGGCCCGGGCTATGCGTGCCCGTGCCACGGTTCCACCTACAAGCTCGACGGCAGCCTGGTGCAGGGCCCGGCCACGACCGGGCTCCCGCTCTATCCCACCACGTTCGACGGCGTCACGGTCACCGTGTCGACCACGCCGACGACCTAGGGCCGACTACTGAGGATGGATCTGACCCCGGATCTCGCCGCCGGGGTTGGCGCTGCTGTGGACTTGCGCGTAGGCGTTGCCCGCCTTCATCGCATTGATCAGCCCCGCCAGGTCTCCCTTGGCGATGGTGATGGTTCCGCCGGTGGCCGCGCCGACCTGCGCCGAGGTGAACGAGCCGCTGAAGGTGTCGGCGGTCTTCCCGGTGACCAACTGCGGGAAGGGAACCGACACCTGACCCGCGACGTCGGCGGTGCCCGCGTGGATGTGCGAGAGCGTGGAGCCGGCGGAAAGGCCCGTATACGTGACGACGAAGTTGACGGTCGTCTGCGTGCTGTCCACGGTGAAGGTGGCCGTGCCGGTTGCAGGCGAACTGTTGGCGGCGGGTTTCTCGTTCGCCGCGTTCATCTGCGCGACGTAGGTTGTGGTGTTGCTGTCCGATCCTCCACAGGCGATCGCTAGCGGCAACGCGAGCAGGCAGATCTTCCGCATGGTCTCTCCTTGGGTGTAGGGGGTCCCCGGGGCGGTAAGACAGCGCAAACCTTTCGCAGATTCACGCCGCACTGCGGCATGCCTGCAGTCTGAACGGATCAATCTCCACCTGCTTGAAGCCTCAGCGCAGCGTGGCGCCGGTGGTTCCACCCTTTTTCTGCTGCGCGATCCACCCGTCGATGCGCCGGTCCAGCACGTCCAGCGGCATCGCCCCGCCCGAGAGCAGCTCGTCGTGGAAGCCGCGGATGTCGAACCTCGCGCCCAGCGCCTTTTTCGCCCGCTCCCGCAGCTCGAGGATGCGCAGTTGCCCCATCTTGTATCCGAGCGCTTGCGCGGGCCAGGCCATGTAGCGGTCGGTCTCGCTCTGCACCTCCGGCTCGTCGATGCCGGAGTTCTCGTGGAAGTAGTCCACCACTTGTTGCCGGGACCACTTCTTGAAATGGAACCCGGTGTCGGCGACCAGCCGGATGGCACGCAGCAGGTCGTCCTGGAGGTGCCCGTACATGCTGTAGGGATCCTGGTAGAAGCCGGCGTCCTCGCCCATCCGCTCCGAGTAGAGCGCCCAGCCCTCGATGAAGGCGACGTAGAAGGCGTGCTGGCGGAACTTGGGCAGGGTGGGCAGCTCCTGCGCGATGGAGATTTGCAAGTGATGTCCGGGCACGCCCTCGTGGTACGCGGTGGTTTCCACGTCCAGCGTGGTGCGCTTCTCGTAGTCGCCGGTGTTGACCATGACGTGGCCGGGGCGCTTGCCGTCGGGCGTGCCGTCCACGTACTGCGCGCCCGAGGCTTCCTTCTCGCGGTACGCCTCGACGGGCAACACCTCCACCTTGGCCTTGGGCAGCCGCCCGAAGAACTGCGGGAGCTTCGCCCACATCTGATCGATGTACTTGCGATACAGGTCCAGCATCTCCTCCCGCGACCTGGGGTGCAGCGCCGGATTCTTCTGGATGGAGGCCTCCAGCGACTTGCAGTCCTTGAAGCCCAGCCTGGTCGCGATCTCCAGCATCCGCTCCCGGTCCTTCGCCACCTCGCGCAGGCCCAACTGATGGATCTCCTCGGGTGACATGCGGGTGGTCGTGGACTGCTCCACGGCATAGGCGTAGCGGTCGGCGCCGTCGGCGAGAGCCCAGATCCCCGGTTCGGCGCGGCCCTTGGGCGCGTATTCCTGAAGGACGAATCTGGTGAAGCGCTGGTACGCCGGCTTGATGCCGTCGCGGATGGCCGCCAGCATCTGCCCGCGGATGCGCTGCTTGTCGGCGTCGGAGAAGGAGGCGGGCAGCTTCTTGATCGGCTCGAAGAAGGGATTCTCCTCCGGCGCGACCTCGGCGATCTTGGCGGACTGGCGAGCGACCTGCTCGAGCAGGATGCGCGGCGGCATCAGCTTGTCGGCCATGCCCTTCTTCATCATCTCGGTGATCTGCGCGAAGGCGGTGGGCAGCTGCCGCAAGCGCGAGATGTAGTCGTCGTAGTCCTTCACCGTCTCGAAGGAGAGCACCGAGACCAGCTGCGGCGCGTTGATGTGCAGGCCGCCGAACTGCGTGACCGGCATCTCCCAGTCCTTGAACCGCACGCCCGCCAGGCCCTCCTCGATCTGCCGCACCATCAAGGCGTGGTTCAGCGCCTCCTGCTCGGGAAAGCCGGCGACGCTCACGCCCTTGAAGCGCGAGAGGAACTGGCGCTGCGCCTCGATGTCCTGCAGCACCGCCTTCTCGGAGAAGTCGCTGATGCGATCGTTGTAGCGCTTGTCGCCGAGGATGGACGCCCACTCTGGATTCGTCCGCATCGTGTATTCCCAGTGCTCGTCGAGCAGGGAAGCGAGCTGTTTGCGCCGGGCGTCGAGGTCTTGCGGCGCGGCGGTCTGCGCCGCGAGGGCGGCCATCAGGATCAGCAGATGAGGCATGGGCCGCCTACGTAGCAGGCGGGCGCGAATTTCGCCCCTCCCACATGCGCCGCACAAAGCCCACCTTGCCGCATGCGCGAATGCGGACGGAGAAGGAAAAGGAAATTGGCGATCGGGAGCAACTCGTCTAGAGCATGGGACGCCTGGCGCGCTTCCGCGCCGAAAGCGAGGAACGAATGAACTGGAAGTGGATCTCCGCGGTGTCGCTGGGCGCGGCGCTGCTCGCCGCGGCGCCGGTCCAGGCCGCGGGCTGCAAGAAGGATTCGGACTGCGGGTCGAGCCAGACCTGCTCGAAGGGCACCTGCGTAGTGAAGGCAGCCAGCAAGGCTGCCGCCTCCGCCAGCAAGGCGGCCAACGACACCAGCAACGCGGTGGCCCCGACCAACGCCGTCAACGCGGGAACCAAGCGCACCGGCATCATCGGATGGGGCGGGCTCGGGCTCTACAGCGTCGGCGGCAGCGGCGCCTTTGCGCTGCACGTGGGCGGCGCGGTCAACCTCATGCCGCTCACTCCTGACCTCCCGCTGGTCGCCTGGGGCGACTTCGGCATGGGCTTCTTCTCAGGGGGAACGGCGTTCCCCATCAAGCTCGGCGCGGGCGTCCGTTACGACAAGGCCGGCCCCATGCAGCTCCTCGCCGGCGCGGCCTTCACGGTGATGCCAACCACCGTGTCGGTCACGCCAGTGGGCGTCGCGCTGATGGGCATGATCCTCTATCCGCTCCCCCAGCTGAACCCGAACCTCTCGGCCCAGCTGCAGATCGGCTACGACATCCTCTCCGACGGCTTCGGCACCTTCGAGTTCACGGTGGGCGCGGGCTGGGCGTT
>DASRTX010000450.1:0-4358 GCA_035655715.1 Myxococcales bacterium
GACCTGGGCCAGCGCATCTACGAGAGCATCTCGCAGGATGCCTGGAAGCTGTGGCTGGAGCACTTCAAGATGGTGATGAACGAGTACCGGCTGGCCGGCGGCTCCGATCAGGCCAACCAGATCCTCTTCGACCAGGCCGAGAAGTTCTTCTTCGGCGAAGGCGCGCAGCTTCCTCCCGACTACAAGCCGCCCGCCGCCAAGGGCTAGGCTTGCGCGGCGCCGGCGAGATCCTGGTCGTCTCGTGCTACGAGCTGGGGCGCCAGCCCGTGGCGGCGGCGAGCGCGCTGTCGGCGCTGGAGCGCGCCGGCTTTGCCCCCGCGGTGCAGGACGTGTCGGTGGAGAAGCTGTCGGAGGCGGCGCTGCGCGCGGCCCGGCTGGTGCTCGTCAGCGTGCCCATGCACACCGCCTTGCAGCTCGGCGTGCGCGTGGCCGCTCGCGCCCGGGCCGCCGGAGCGAAGGCCGCCTTCTTCGGGCTCTACGCCGCCTTGAACGCGGAGCACTTGCTGGCGCGGCACGGCGACTTCGTGGTGGGGGAGAGCGCCGACGACCTGGTGGAGCTGGCGCGGGCGGTCTCGGAGGGGCGGGCGCCGGTGCTGGGCGCGCTGCCGCGCAAGCGCGACGCGACGGCGCCCTCGCGGTCGGGACTGCCTGTACTCGATCGCTACGCGAGGCTGGAGGCGGGTGGCGAGACGCGGCTGGTGGGCGCGGTGGAAGCCACGCGGGGGTGCAAGCACCTCTGCCGTCACTGCCCGGTGGTGCCGCTGTGGAAGGGGCGGTTCGTGGCGGTGCCGGTGGAGACGGTGCTGGCCGACGTGGAGCAGGTGATCGCGGCCGGCGCGCGGCACGTCACCTTCGCCGATCCCGATTTCCTCAACGGGCCCACCCATGCGCTGCGCATCGCGCGCGAGCTGGCCCGCCGCTGGCCGGCGGTGACCTTCGATGCGACCATCAAGATCGAGCACTTGCTGCAGCAGCGGGCCATCCTGCCTGAGCTGGTCAAGTGCGGCATGCTGTTCGTCACCTCCGCCGTGGAGTCGCTGAGCGCCTGCGTGCTGCGAGCGCTGGACAAAGGGCACGTCGCGGCCGACGTGCCGGAAGCGCTGCGCGCCGTGCGCGAGGCGGGGGCGGAGATGCGGCCGACGCTCTTGCCTTACACGCCGTGGACAGAGCTTTCCGACCTGCCGGCGCTCTTCGATTTCGCCGCGGAGCACGAGCTGGTGGATGCCGTCGATCCGGTCCAGTTCACGCTCCGGCTGCTGCTGCCGCCGGGATCGCTCTTGCTGGAGGGAGCCGGCCCCTGGCTCCGCGAGTTCGACGAGGCGGGGTTCTCCTGGCGCTGGGAGCACGAGGACCCGCGCGTGGATGCCCTGCAGCGGGAATCCGCGGCGGCCGTGCATGCGGGCGCCGGGTTCGATGAGTTGCGCGCATTGGCGGACGCGGCCCTCCGGCGGCCCCGGCGCGGGCCGGTAGCGCGGACCCGCCGCGCGGTACCTCGACTGACCGAGCCGTGGTTCTGTTGAGCGGAGCCCACCTCCGGCCAGTTTGGCCGGATCTGAAGGAAGCCGCGCACAAGCCGGCGGCGGGCGCTGCCTCGCGGCGTCCCAGAATGGCACCCCGACTTCAGGACGCCCCTGTCCACTTCGCGCCAAAAAAAAATTTTTTTTATTTTTCGGGGTCCGCGGGAGCCCCTTGGGGTTGGAGCGGCAGTTTTGGGGTGACCACTGCATCGATTTTGGCCCCGGCCTTGCGAAGGGCCGCCTCCACCTGTTCTGGTGAAGCCCCTCGGGCGAAGGCGAACCCCAGGTACGACGCTCCCTCCGGCAGCGGAACGAGTTCTTCGCGCAGATGGGCCGTGATGGCCACGTCCTCGATCAGGGGAACGCGCCGCGCCTCCTCCACTCCGCGCACCTCCTCGAGGACGCCGCGCTTGCGGATGGGAAGCATCAGCACGCCGGCGGCGCGCCGCTCGCGCGGGGGCGGTTCGGCGGTGGTTCCCAGCGCGTGGCGGAGGATCAGCTCTTCCAGGGTCACACCGACGCCGAAGCGCAGCGCGCGCCCGCACAGCCCGCCGATGGAGCGGGCCGCGATTTCGAGCACTCGCGGTCCCGCCGGCGAGAGCCGCAGCTCGCCGTGGACGGGTCCCTCGGAGAGGCCCAGCGCCTTGCATCCATCGCTCACGGCCCGCGCCACGGCATCCTGCAACGGCGCGGGATGCCGCGAAGGCGTCACGTAAAGGGTCTCCTCGAAGTAGGGTCCGTCGAGTGGGTCGGGCTTGTCGAAGAGCGCCAGCACGTGCAGGTGCCCGCGCATGAGCATGCCTTCCAGCGCCACCTCGGGACCCGGAATGAACTCCTCGATCAGGATGCGCGCCAGATCGGGATCGCGGCGCTCCGCCACTTCTGGCGAGCGCAGCAGGGCCGCAACCCGCTGGAAGGCGGCACGCAGCCCTGCGGCGTCGTCGGCGCGGATGACGCCGCGGCTGCCCGAGAGCACGACCGGCTTCACCACGCAGGGATAGGGTGCGCGGGCGAGCAGCGCGTCCAGCTCGGCCCCGGCCAGGTCGCGCGAAACCGCCTCGAACCGCGGCGCGGGCAGACCGGCGTCGCGCAGCGCCGCGCGGCTCTGCGCCTTGTTTCGCGCGGCCGCCACCGCGCGCGGCGGGTTGTGCGGCAGGCCCAGCTTCTCGGCGGCGAGGGCGGCCACCAGCGCGGTGAGATCGTCCACGCCAAGCACCGCGACGGGTTTCTGTTCCGCCACTTGCTGCGCCAGCTCGTCGGCAGCTGCCTGTGCGTCGCGGAAGCGCAGCGCCAAGGGCGCCTCCTCCCACCCCTCGGCGAGCTGGTGGCACACGTCGGAAGCGGCGATCACCGAAAGGCCCAGCTTGTGCGCCGCCGCGAGGAAATCGTCGTTGCGATATCCGGACTTGGGCAGGACCAGCACCACCGCTCGCATGGGGCGATGATAACCCGCCGCCTCGGTCAAGGATCGGACTCGTGGCGGGAGATCGCCGCGCCGGACGACTTTCCTCACAATCGACCCGGAGCCAAGTCCGATGGCAGAAGCGATCGCATTTCCCGACCGCGTCACACCTGATTCACCCGAGCAGCCGCGCTCCATGCCCTCGCTGCCGGGCCTGGTGACCCGCGATCCGGCGCTGGCGCCAGCCCTGGAGCTGCTGCGCCGCGCGGCGCCTTCGCCGCTGCCCGTGATGATCCTGGGCGAGAGCGGCACCGGCAAGGAGGTGGCGGCGCGCGCCGTGCACGATCTGTCGGCGCGCAGCCGTGGCCCCTTCGTGCCGCTCAACTGCGGCGCAATCTCGCGGGAGCTGGCGGAGGCCGAGCTCTTCGGCCACGAGAAGGGCTCGTTCACCGGCGCCATCACCTCCGCTCCGGGAGCCTTTGGCGCGGCCGACGGCGGAACGCTCTTTCTCGACGAGATCGGCGATCTGGCGCCGCCGCTGCAAGTCAAGCTGCTGCGGGCGCTGGAGGCGGGGGAGGTGAAGCCGGTGGGCGCGGCCCGGCCGCGCAGCATCGACGTCCGGATCGTCTGCGCCACGCACCAGGACCTGCGCGCCCGGGTGCGCGAGGGCGCGTTCCGCGAGGACCTCTTCTATCGGCTGCGCGGCGTGACCGTGGAGCTGCCGCCCTTGCGCGCGCGGCCGGCGGACATCCTGCCGCTGGCCGAGCACTTCCTGCCGCCCAAACACACCCTCGCGCCGGACGCGCGCGCCCGGCTCCTCTCGTACCGGTGGCCCGGCAACGTGCGCGAGCTGCGCCATGTGGTGCAGCTCGCGGCTCTCCTCTCCGAATCTCCGGTCATCCGCGCGCACGCGCTGCAGTTCGACTCCCCGGCCGGCACCTGGCAGCCGCGCGTCTGCGACGCCGACGCTCCGCCGTTGCCCCAAAACATGGTCGATCTAAGGGGGCGCACGCTGGGCGAGCTGGAGGAGCTGGCCATCCGTTCGTCGCTCTCGCGCCACGGCGGCAACCGGCGCGCCGTGTCCGAGGAACTGGGCATCGCGCGCTCGAGCCTCTTGCGCAAGCTCGACGCGCTGGGGCTGCGGGAATGAGCGTGCTACTCGGTGCCCAGGTACGTGTAGCCGCGCATCGCCTGCTCGTAGAAATCGGTGAGCTGGACGCTCTCTTTCGGCTTCACCTGGCCCTCGCGCACCTTGGAGTCCAGCGCCTGCTTGATGCGCTTCGCCAGATCGCTCGGTTCGTACTGCACCCGCGCCAGCACCCGCTCCATGGTGTCCCCGGGAATCACTTCCTCGATGTAGTAGTCCTCGGGGTCGTCGTCGTCGACGAAGACGTGCACCTCGTGCACGCGGCCGAAGAGGTTGTGCATGTCCCCCATGA
>DASRTX010000451.1:0-6645 GCA_035655715.1 Myxococcales bacterium
AGCCACTTCCTCCTCCCCACCGTATTCCGCGTCCCGCTGCGCCCGAAGACGCACAACACGCTCTTCGCCATCGGCCTCGCGCTGGTGGCCTACGGGCTGGTGCTGACCGTGGTGCCTACCGTCTGGACACCCTTCGGGGCCCGGTTCCCGCTCCCGAAGATCGGTTGGGCGGGCGTCTTTGCCATCGCCATCGTCTTCGATCTGGCCGCCGCTGCGCTCGCCTGGCTCGTGCTGCGCAGGATGAAGGTGCCCTCCTTCGGGGACGCCATGGCGCCGGAGGCGCAGGCGACAGGCGTTCCTGCCCTCAAGGTCTAGCCGCGGTCGAGGCCCTGGTGCGACGGCGCCGTGCGGCGCGTGCGGCAAGGAGGACGGCCGCGGCGAGCCACCCTCCGGGCGCCGCGGCGCGGCAGCCGCAGCTGCCGGCGAGGTTGCGGTTCGCCGCCGCGAAGAGGGTCTGCTGGAACTGCCAGTCCGCCGCGCAGGCGCTCTGGACCTGGGAGCAGGTTGCCGGCCCGAGCAGATTCGCCAGCGACAGCAGCGGCCGCCAGGTCCTTCCGCCGTCGTCGCTTTGGCCCACGTCGTAGGGATCCTGCAGGCCATCCGCGCACCCGAGCAGGCTGGATCCGGCGACGGCAAGGCAGAGCAGGTGGGGGCCAGCCAGCCGCGTGAAAGCGGAGGCACCCGGGGCCATCACCATCACTCCCGGGCTGCCGTCGGAAAGGAAGACGGTTCCGTCGCCGCCCAGGGCGAATCCGGTGAGCTGGTGCTGGGGAGATTTCAGCAGCGAGCTGAGGGTTGCGCCGCCGTCGGTAGAGACGAGCAGCTCGTCGCCCGCTCCCGACAGGTAGCTGGCGCGGAGCCAGAGCGTCCGGGGGTCCTTGGGCGACACTGCCACGATGCGGACGGCGACCGGCGTTGCGAGGGCCAGCGCCGTGCGCGCCCAGCTGACTCCTCCGTCGGTGGTGTGGAAGAGGGCCGGCGTGGGCCCGCCGTTGGAGCCGGTCGAGGCGTAGACGACGGTGGGATCGGTAGCGGCGCTCTCCACGCTTTCGAGGGTTTCGGCCGTATCGAGGAGCTGGCGCGGAAATGTCTGGCCCCCGTCGGCGGAGAGCCAGACGCCGGTGCGCGACGCCGACGACGCGACCCCGAGGACGCGCGCAGGGTCGCGCGCGTCGGCAAAGACGTCGGTCCATGCAGCGCCCGCGGGGGGCGCGATCGCCGACCAGCTGCAGCCCTGATCGGTGGACCGGCCGAGCGCGCTGGAGAGCGCCAGCAGCGCGCCGCCGGCGGTCTGCGCATAGAGGACCACGTTGGGCCCACCCGTGATGTAGGGCTCGCACACGTAACGCGAATTGGACCCGCTGCCGTCGGCAAAGACCAGCCCGAGAGTGGCGCCGAACCGCAGGCCCTGCGGCTGCGATTGTTGCAGGAGGATCTGGTGCGCAGACGGGAACGCGCCGTCGGCCAGGGCCGCACCCGGGATCAACAGCAGCAACGCCAGGGCGCGCATGAAAAAAAGATAGCATGCGATCCATGCGCGTGCTCATGGCAGCACTGGTGGTGGCCGCTTCTCCGATCTTCGCCGAGGAGCGCACCTGGACCTGCCCGATGCATCATGAGGTGCACGAGCACGCGCCGGGGCGGTGTCCCGTGTGCGGGATGACGCTGGTCGAGGAGGAGGCCAGGGAAGTGCCTGCCCTCCGCGTACCACACCAGCGCCTCGCTTCCGGCACGGCATGGCAACCGGACACCACGCCCATGCGCATGATCCATCTGCAGGCGGGGGAGTGGGTGTGGATGTTCCACGGCGCGGCCACCCTGGGCTGGGACTGGCAGGCAGGTCCCCGGGGAGGAGATCACGTCATCTCCACCAACTGGGTGATGGCGATGGCGCAGCACCCGCTCTTCGGCGGCGATCTGACGCTGCGCTCGATGTTTTCGGGCGAGGCGGCCACCATTCCCGGCGCCGGGTTTCCGCTGCTGCTGCAGACCGGCGAGTACTACAACGGAACGCACCTGCACGACGCGCAGCATCCCCACGATCTCTTCATGGAGCTGGCGGCCGATTACCGGCGGCCCCTGGTAAGCTGGCTGGGATTCGAGGTCTACGGCGGGCTTTCCGGCGAGCCGGCGCTGGGGCCGGTGGCGTTCATGCACCGCGCCTCCGCCGAGGAGGATCCGTTCCCTCCCATCGGCCACCACTGGCAGGACTCCACCCATGTGACCTTTGGCGTGGTGACCGGGGGACTCTACACGCGGGATCTGAAGCTGGAGGCCTCGTGGTTCAACGGGCGCGAGCCCGATCAGGACCGGTGGAACTTCGATCTGCGGGCCTTCGACTCCTTCTCGGTGCGTCTGTCGGCCATCCCGGAGGAGCATGTGGCGCTGCAAGTGTCGTACGGCTACCTGGCGAGTCCCGAGCCTCCCCAGTTCCAGGGCGTGGTGCTGGGCGTGTCCCGCGTGACCGCTTCGGTGCAGGTGAGCATCGCGCGGCTGGATGCCAGCTTCGTCTGGGGCCGGAATGTGGAGATCACTCCGCTGGACAGCTACCTGCTCGAGGGGAGGTTCCGGTTGACCCGGGCGCTGGCCCTCTTCGGACGGCTCGAGCGGGTGGAGAAGACGGCGCACGATCTGGTCATCGACGGCGTGCCCAGCTTCACGCCGTTCACCGTGCACGAGGTGGTGCTCGGGGCGACGCAGCGCTTGCCGCCGGTGGGCCCGCTCTCGTTCGGCGTCGGCGCGCGCGGATCGCTGGCGTTCGTTCCCGGCTCGCTCGAGACCGACTATGGCGGCAAGGTGCAGCCCGGCTTCTACGTCTACCTGCTCGCCGGGCTGGTGGAGATGGGCCTGTGATGAAGCCGATGCGGTGGACATCGGGGGCGCCGACCGGTCTACTCTGGAATCGATGCTTGCCGTGGCCCGCCCGGAAGAGGCTCCGCTGGTCTCGGCGCTGCGCGCCGGTGACGAGGCAGCTTTCCTGTCGCTGGTCCAGCGCCACCATTCGTCCATGGTCCGGGTCGCCCGGGTGTTCGTGAACAGCCCTGCCATCGCCGAGGAGGTGGCCCAGGAGGCGTGGCTGGGCGCCCTGGAAGGGATCGGCAAGTTCGAAGGGCGCTCCTCCATCCGCTCCTGGCTCCTCGCCATCGTCTCCAACCGCGCGAGGACGCGCGCCGAGCGCGAGGCGCGGTCGTCTCCGTTCTCCGCGTTGGAGCCGGACGACGACGAGCCATCGGTCGATCCGGACCGGTTCCTTCCCGCCGATCACCCTCGCTGGCCGGGCCACTGGGCGTCGCCGCCCGAGCAGTGGCCCGAGGAGCGCGTGCTGGCGCAGGAAACGATGGAGCTCGCGCGCGCCGCCATCGACGCGCTTCCGCAAGCGCAGCGCAAGGTGATCGCGCTCCGGGACGTGGAGGGTTGGAGCTCGGAAGAGGTCTGCGAGGCGCTGGGCGTTTCCGAGGTCAACCAGCGCGTCCTCCTGCATCGCGCGCGGTCCAAGGTGCGCGCGGCGCTGGAAGCGCACGTCGGGAGGCAGCGATGACGCGCCTCTCCCCCGATCCGGCCTGCCGCGAGATCGTCGAGGTGGTCACCGATTACCTGGAAGACCGCATGCCAGCGGAGGATCGCGCCATCTTCGAGCAGCACCTCGGCATCTGCCGGGGCTGCCGGAACTACCTGGAGCAGATGCGCCAGACCATCCGCGCGTCCGGCGCGCCGCACGACGAGTCGCTCGCACCCGAGAAGAACGACGAGCTGGTCCGATTGTTCCGCGGCTGGAAATCCAGGAAGTGATCGAGCTGCTCGGCGGAGTACGCCGGGCCGGCCAAAGCGTTACGCGCGGCCGCCGCCGCGCCGCGATCGCAGACCAGGCGTAACGCCCACCGCTCTCCGGCGTACCCACGGTGCATACCCGTTCCCGGAGGTCCTCAATGAATCGCGTCGTTTCGCTGCTTGCCGTCCTCGCCATCGCCCGCGCTGCGTCCGCGGACGGGGGCACGCTGTTCGTCCAGAGCGCCGTCGAGCACGCCGACGGCACCGTCACGCTGCCGCTCTACCGCGGCACCAGCCATGGCCGCACCGTCTGGTACATCCTGCTCGACTCGTCGAGCGGAGACGACGCGTCGACGAAGGGCATCAACCGCTCGCAGAAGCTGGCCAACGCGCGCGGCAGCACGGCGGTCCAACGCGTGTCCGTCGCAGGCGGCACCATCGACTTTCCCGGCACGGTGAACTTCGCGTTCGGGCCGCGGGTGGTGGTCGCCGGACCCCAGGGCTTCCCTCCGGCCGATGCCCGGCCCTCCGCCAAGGGTGAAGACGCCTACAGCCCGCTCATCCAGCTTCCCAACGGCACCATCGAGAACGCGCCGCAGGTCGCCAACGACAGCGGGCTTGCCCCCAAGGTGCGCAGCATCGACTTCGCCGGCCGCACGGTGACGCTGGAGGAGACCCCGGGCTTTTCCGGCGGCAAGGCGGTCCGCTATCTCTCGACGGATTCCTCGAATCCGGTGGCTGCCGCGCTGGAGAACGTCACCTGGGCGCCCGCGCTCGACGGCGCTCCCTTCCTCGACGGGGACGGCACCGACTCCTCGCGAACCAACCTCGCCGCCTTCGTCAACGGCCGCACCGGCGCCGCCAACCCGCAGCGGCAAGGCCTCAACTCCGCCATCCTCGATGGCCTCTCCCCGCTGAACGTGCTGCGCTGGAATCCCAGCCAGGGCCGCTACAGCCCGCTCTGGGACGTGCATCTCGCGCGCTGGACCGACTTCGCGGTGGCCACCGGCCAGAACCTGCGCCAGACCGACTACGGCGACATCCTCGGGCTGGCCAGCCACGGGCTCTTGACCGCGCCGGACGGCAGCACCTTCGCGGCCAGCAACTTCATCGTCAACTGCCCGATCATCAGCCAGCATTGAGGGCGCGTAAATGGGGACACCATCTGCCTTCGGCTCCGATGGTGTCCGCGTAAATGGGGACACCATCTGCCTTCGGCTCCGATGGTGTCCGCGTAAATGGGGACACCATCTGCCTTCGGCTCCGATGGTGTCCCCTAATATGGGCGTGTTATTCAACCCGGCATGAACGGGCAGGACGAGTCGAACGTGGGGGCGCTGGTGGAGAACCACCGCGCCTTCCTCGGGTTCCTGGAAAAGCGCGTCGGCCGGCGCGATCTGGCGGAGGACCTGCTGCAAGAGGCCTTCGCGCGCAGCCTTTCCAGCGCGCCGCAAGGAGCGAGCGACGAGTCGTTGGTGGCGTGGTTCTACCGGGTGCTGCGCAACGCGGTCATCGACCATTACCGGCGCGGAGGAACGACCGAGCGCGCGCTGGCGGCGGTGGCGCGCGAGATGGAGGATCGCCAGGAGCCGGATCTCGACACGCGCAACGCCGTCTGCCGCTGCATCGGGATCCTCTCCGCCGCCCTCAAGCCCGAGTACGCGCAGGCGCTGCAGCGGGTGGAGGTGGACGGCCTCTCGGTTCAGGAGTTCGCGGCGGAGGCAGGCATCACCGCCAACAACGCCGGCGTCCGCATCTTCCGCGCGCGAGAGGCGCTGCGCAAGCGCGTGACCAGCTCGTGCGGGACCTGCGCCGAGCACGGCTGCGTGGACTGCACTTGCAAAAAGCCGGGGACGTAGGCGGAGGCGCGCCGCGATGGGCGCGCCCCTCGGCCACCGTCCTACTTCGAGGCCGCGCAGGCGCACCCGCTGCCGCACGCGCAGATCTTGCTGCACTCGCACTGCCGGCCGCACGTGCAGCGCTGCGTAGCTCCACAGCCACAGGAAGCCTTCTCGCACCGGCACTCGTTCTTCTTCTGGTCGCTCATCGTGTTCTCCTGGTTTTGCGCGCCGTCTTGCGCGCTGTCAGACCTGGGAACGCGGCACCCGCCAGGGCATTACACCTGGCCCTTGCGCCCTCGCCGGCGATGATTAGGAAAGGGGGATGGACGACGACCGCGTCGAGTATCCCTGCGCCCATTGCGGAGCCAAGAACCGCATCCCCCGCAGCCGCCTGCGGGACGACCCGCGCTGCGGGCGCTGCAAGCAGGGCGTCTTCCCCGAACAACCCGTGGCCGCGACGGACGCGACCTGGAAGCGCGAGGTGGAGGACTGCCCCATCCCGGTGCTGGTGGACTTCTGGGCGCCCTGGTGCGGCCCCTGCCGCGCCGTGGCTCCGGCGCTGGAGCAGGCGGCGAAGGAACGCCGGGGGAAGGTGAAGATCGTCAAGCTCAACGTCGACGAGAACCCGCGCACCGCCGCGCTCCATCAAGTGCAGTCGATTCCCACCCTGATCGTGCAGCGCGGACCGCTGCTGGTGGGACGGATGGCGGGAGCGCTGCCCAAGGCGGAGCTGGACGCGTTCATCGATCGGTACGTGTAGGGCTTTGCCGACACTGCGTTGAGATCGCCCGCGACGGGACGCTCCAGGCCTTCCGTCGGTGGTCAGCGCGCGGAGGCCATGGCCTGGCTGTCGGCGATGTCGACGGCGACTTGCGCCCGGACGTCGTCGCTGGCGCCATCGGCGGTATCGCGGTGCTGCGCTCGACCTGCCTGCCCTGAAGCTAGGGACGATCCCCGAGGAACAGCCGCCCCACTTCCGGGTCCGCCAGCAGCTCCGCGCCGGTGCCCACCTTGGCCACCGACCCGGACACCAGCA
>DASRTX010000452.1:0-2313 GCA_035655715.1 Myxococcales bacterium
AAGGGGCCGTGCGGGGGGTGGCTGGAGAGCCCCTATCCGGCAATCGCCCACAGGGCCGGAGGGCAGGGCCGCGCCACACTGCGACATTCTCAGGTATTTGGGCTCTTGGCCAATTTTGATGATCGGGGCTGGGTCGCCAAATAAGGGGAATGAACCTTCTCTCGCATCTTTTGCCGGACAGGACCTGCGTCCGGCTCGAAACCTGGAACCTCGATCCAGTTCGATCCGCGACCACCTTCACCCTTCAGTCGCGTCGGATTACGGCCTGCTGCCCGCTCTGCGGCAGGCGGTCCAAGCGTGTCCACAGCCGATACGAGCGCACGCTCACCGACCTGCCCTGGGGCGCGTACGCCGTCGCCATTCGGCTGCGGGTGCGCCGCCTGTTCTGCCATAATGCCCGCTGCGAGCGCCGCATTTTCGCCGAGCGCCTGCCCGGGATCGCGCTTCCCTGGGCGCGCCGGACGCAGCGCTTGGATGCCCGGCTGACGGCCTTGGGCCTAGCGCTTGGCGGCAGTGCTGGCGTGCGCCTTGGCGCCAAGCTCGGATTGGCCGCCAGCCGCAACACGCTGCTGCGCCGGGTCCGGCAAGCCCCCGTGCCGTCGGCGGCGATCCCGTCCGCTCTCGGAGTGGACGACCGGGCGCTGCGCAAGCGCGTCGCCTACGGCACAATCCTGGTCGACCTCGATCATCGCCGTCCGGTGGCGCTGCTGCCCGATCGCGAGGCGGACACGTTGGCGGCGTGGCTGCGCGCGCATCCCGGTGTCGTGGTGATCGCACGCGACCGCGCCGGCGCTTACGCCAAGGGCGCGCGTAGCGGTGCCCCTGCGGCGGTGCAGGTCGCCGACCGCTTCCACCTGCTGCAGAACCTGGCCGAGACGCTGGAAGTGGCGTTCACCCTCCATGCCAAGCACCTTCGCGCGGTCGACCATGCCCGCCGCGAGGCCGCGGGCCTGAACGGCACTCTCCTTCTCCCGCCCGCCGAGACGCAGAAAAGGGTCGCGCTCCTGGCTGGTGCGCGCCACGAGCGGCGCAAGGCCTGGCACGAGCAGGTGTGGGCGCTCTCCCGCCAAGGCTGGCCACGGGAAAGGATCGGGCCCCAGCTCGGTCTCAGCCGAAGCACCGTCTACCGCTGTCTGCGCAGTGAAGTCTTTCCCGAGCGCCGGACGCGTTGTGATGCGGGCCACAGCCGGCTTGATCCGTGGCGGTCCGTCGTGCTGGAGCATTGGAATGAGGGTCGGCGCAACGGCCGCACGCTGTTCCGCGACTTGCAGCGACTCGGCTATCGCGGCAGCTACGCGACACTGACGCGCTACCTGCGGCGCTTTCGGACCCTGCCGAGGGATGCGGTACCGGCCAGATCCCGGCCAGTGCTGGTCGCGGTTGCGCCGTGCCGGGAGCTGACGCCACGCAGCGCGGCCTGGACAGTGCTGCGCCGGGAGGAGAGGCGGAGCGCACAGGACAGCGAAGTACTGGCCGATTTGCGCCGGTACGATCCCGAGCTGGACGAGGCGGTCACGCTCGCCGAGGCATTCATCGGCCTGGTTCGCAACCGCGCCCCCGATCGTCTTGATCCCTGGCTGAAACAGGCGCTGCGCAGCACCCTGCGGCCGCTGCGCAGCTTCGCCAAGCACCTGTCAGCCGATTACGACGCGGTGCGCGCGGCGGTGACACTGGGCTGGAGCAATGGCCCGGTCGAGGGCCAGATCAACAGCCTCAAGATGTTGAAGCGTACCATGTACGGCCGCGCCGGCCTCGATCTGCTCGGCCGCCGATTCCTGCTCGCCGCATGATCATCAAAATTGATACTGCTGGCGAATTCCCATTAAGCAACTTTGGCCATCAATGCTCGGAACTTCGAGCGTCTTGTCGTTGCCAAATCGGCGCCACCGAGCCATTCGGTCATCCTGACCAGGTTCATCGCTGCCGCAGTCGCGACGTGCTGAAGGTGGGCCTTGGCTTGACCGACATAACGTGACCGGCGTAGGCCGAAGCCCCGCACGGCCTGTGATATCGTGCCCTCCACCCCGGCTCTCACCGCACTCAGCGCGGCGAACTCGGCTGTTGTCCCGCGCTGCCGTGCCGCCATGAGTGCGATGTGCTGCTCGTGCGTGCGCAGCGTCAGACTGCGCCGCGCCCTCGTGCCACGCACGCAGTCCGCTTGGTGTCGGCACATACCGCAGTCGGCGCTGGAAAACTTGATCTTGATCACCTCAACCCCGCGATTGTCCCGGGCCGGCGTCCAGCTTGTGCTGCGGGCGCCCTGAGGACAGGTCGCCTCCTTGCGCTCCCAGTCCACGTTGAAGTGAGCGGCCG
>DASRTX010000453.1:0-6451 GCA_035655715.1 Myxococcales bacterium
TGGCCAGGAGTTCCGGCCTTCGGCGTAGCTCCTCCCACTGGGGCCCGTTGCCCAGCGGGATGGTCTGATCCATCTGTACCCGCCGGCCGGCGTCCAGCGTCATGTAGCCGCTGACCTGCACGGACTTTCCGTCCTCGTTGGAGCGGGCGGTGAAGTCCCCGCTCGCGCCCGACCAGTGGGTGGGGTCGTTGCTGTCGGCGCAGAACTGCAGCGGCATGTTGCCGATGGTGCCGCGCAGACATCCGTCGTCCACCCGGGCCTGGAGGTTGGAGCTGCTGATGCTTCGCTCTCCCACCGAGAAGCTCGCCGGCCGGGCGCTGGCGCTCGCGCCGGACTTCAGGGCCACACTGCCGTAGCGCGCACCGCCGCTCGCGCACGCCGCCGCCACCAACAAGATCAGGGAACGCATGCGGGTACGACTTACCGCATCCGGATTTATTCGTCGCGGAGGGCCACGGCCGGGTCGAGGCGAGAAGCCCGCCAGGCGGGGTAGATGCCGGCCGCCAGGCCCACGCCACAGGAGACGCCGATGCCCAGGGCCACTGCCCAAGGGGGCACAGCGGCGGGGAATTCGAGGAATTGGCCGATCCAGGAGGCGCAGTAGCCCAGGAACACGCCGACCGCACCGCCCACGAAGGCCAGCAGCACGGCCTCGATGATGAACTGCATCAAGACCCGCAGCCGGCGCGCGCCCAGCGCCTTGCGCAGGCCGATCTCGCGCGTCCGCTCGGTCACCGCCACCAGCATGATGTTCATCACGCCGATGCCGCCCACCAAGAGCGAGAGGAAGCACATCACCCCGCTGGCCAGCATCACCACCGTGGAGAGGTTGTCGAACATCTCCCGCAGCGACTCGTTGGAGACCAGCTCGAAGTCGTTCTCCTTCGAGGCCTCGATGCCGCGGATGCGCCGGAATGCGCCCACCGCCTGGTCTTGCAGTTTCTTCATCGATTCGTGGTCGGATGCGGTCACGCCCAAAACCGCCGACCTCGAGGTGCCGTACAGCTCCATGAAGAGGGTGATGGGGATGGCCACGGTGTTGTCGGGGTTGTCGCCCATCGGCAGCCCGCCCTGGCGCTCGACGGTGCCGATCACCGTCAGCTCCATCCGCCCCAGCTTGATCTTCTGCCCCACCGGGTCGGCGCCGGGGAACAGCGAGTCCACCACCGTGGCGCCGAGCACCGCCACGCGGGCGGCGTCGTCGGCCTCCGCCTCGGTGTAGCCGCGGCCGCTGGCCACCGGCAGGTTGTTGATGGTGAAGAACTCGGGCGTTCCGCCCGCCACCTGCGTGCCGAGGTTGGTGTACGAGCCGGCATACGCGGTCTTGGCGTACTCCCACATCTCGGCGCCAACCTGCTTCGCCTGCGGCAGCGCATCGCGCAGCGCCTTGAACTGCGAGACGGTGATCTTCTTGCGCGCCGCCACCTCGGGCGAGAAGTTGCCGAACTGCACCGCCGGCCAGCGCTGGATCTGGAAGGAGTCCGCCCCCAGCGCGCCCAGCTGCTTGTTGATGGACTTGGAGAGGCCGTTGAGCAGCGCCATCATCGCCACCACGGTGAAGACGCCGATGACGATACCCAGGAGCGTCAGCCCGGAGCGCAGCTTGTGCCCGCTCAGCGCCCCGAGCGCCAGCCGCAGATCGTCGACCCGCGCGCGCAGCGGAACCGTGAACCGCTCCAGCGCCGGAATCCGGACCCTGGAGTCCGGTGCCTGGACGACCGACTCACTCATAGCGCAGCGCCTCGATGGGCTGGAGCAACGCCGCGGTCAGCGCGGGCCAGAGGCCGAATCCGGCCCCCAGCACCGCCGAGCCAAGCACGCCGCCGATCACCACCCGCGGATCGATGCTCGCCGGCAATGGCGAGATCATGTCCACCAGCGAAGCCGTGCCCGCGCCCAGCGCGACGCCGAAGATGCCGCCGACGATGGCCACCATGATGGCCTCGCAGAGGAACTGCATGAGGATGGTGCTGCGCCGCGCCCCCAGCGCCCGGCGGATGCCGATCTCCCGCGTCCGCTCCTTCACCGAGACGAGCAGGATGTTCATGATGCCGATGCCCGCCACGATGGCGGTGATGATGCCCACCAGGATGCCGGTGACGTTGGTGGCCATCATCATCGAGTTGAAGCCTTCCAGCAGCTTGTCCTGGCGGTTGACGGAGAAGTTCTCGTCCTGATCGGGCGCCAGGTGGCGCGCGTTGCGCATCACCGAAGTGACCTCGTCCTCGGTCTCGCGCACCTTGCCGTCCGGCGCCACCACCGCGATCACCAGGCCTCGCTTGGCGCCAAAGGTGCGCATGAACGAGGAGAGCGGGATGACCACGCGCAGGTCCTGCGACGTCCCGAAGGCGTTCCCCTTGCGGGCGAAGATGCCCACGATGGTGCAGCGCATGGCGGGGCCGGCGCGGATCATCTGGCCCAGCGGATCCATGCCCTTGAAGAAGGCGTCCTCGATGTCGGCGCCGATGATGCAGACGCTGGCGCCCAGCTCCTGGTCCAGCCCGGTGATGAAGCGGCCCTTGCGGATCTGCCAGCCGGTGGCGTCGAGATAGCCGTCGACGGTGCCGCGCACGTCCACGCCCTTCACGTCGCGCGAGCCGTAGGAGACGGTGGCGTCGGTGCTGACCATGGGCGCGATGGCCACCGGCAGCGTGGTGTTCTGCTGCAGCGCGCGCAGGTCGAGCATGCTGACTTGTGGCCGGTTCTTGTATTTCCACCAGTCGTTGCCGCTCACGCCCCACTTCCACTTGTGCACGAAGAGCGTGTTGGGCCCGAGCGTGCTCAGCTGGCGGGCGAAGCTCGAGGACATGCCGGCTTCCACCATGAAGATGAGGATCACCGCCATGATGCCGATGGCGATGGCGGTGATGGTCAGCGCGGCGCGCAGCTTGTGCGAGATCAGCGAGAACGCGGCCTGGACGACGGCATCCCGCAGCTCGGCGACCAGCCGGCGCGCCTTGGCTGCCCAACCCACGGCGGCGCGGACGCGAGTTCCGGAAGCGCCGGCGGCTTTCGGGAGTCCCGACTCCGAAGGCCACGTCGTCTCGCTCACGGCCGTGCTCCTTGGGCGGCTTTCTCTGCCGCCATGAACTGCGCCAGCGCATCGGCGCCCAGCGCCTCGGCGTTGGCCAGCGCCACATCGCGCCCGGGCCCGTCGGCGATGACCAGGCCGTCCACGATGCGCACCGCGCGCGGGCAGCGCGCCGCCAGCTTGGGCTCGTGGGTCACCAGGATGATGGTGTTGCCCTTCTTGTGCAGCTCGAGGAAGAGGCCCACGATCTCCTCGCCGGTGCGGCTGTCCAGGTTGCCGGTGGGCTCGTCGGCGAGCAGCAAGGAGGGCTGCGTCACCAGCGCGCGGGCGATGGCCACGCGCTGCTTCTGGCCTCCGGAGAGCTCGGCCGGCCTGTGCTTCATGCGGTCCTCGAGACCCACCAGCTTGAGCGCCTCGACGGCCCGGTCGCGCCGCTCCTTCTTGCTCACGCCGCGATAGATGAGCGGCAGCTCCACGTTCTCCAGCGCGCTGGCGCGCGGCAGGAGCTGGAAGCTCTGGAAGACGAAGCCGATCTCGAGGTTGCGCACGTCCGCCAGCTCGTCGTCGGAGAGCGTGCTCACGTCGCGACCCGAGAGCTTGTATCCGCCCTTGGTGGGCGTATCGAGGCAGCCGAGGATGTTCATCAAGGTCGACTTGCCCGACCCCGACTGCCCCACGATGGCGACGAACTCACCCCGCTCGATGGAGAAGTGGATGTCGCGCAGCGCCGGAACCTTGGACAGCCCCAGGTCGTAGTCCTTCTTGATGTGTTGCAGCTCGATGAGCGCCATGTTTTCCTTCTACGGTTTGCTCCCGCCATCTACGGGGACATGATGACGCGCGCCAGCGCGCATCGTGTCCCCAGATACTTGCCGCTGGCCGTAGCTACCCGAGGACATGCATCGTGTCCCCAGTTAAATTCCCTAGCTACGGCCTCCCTGAGGGCCCTTGTCCCCGGCCCCCTGGCCGGGCTTCTGGGGCTTGACCTTCTGGCCTTCCTGCAGCTCGCGCGCGAGCGTCCGGTAGGGGCCGTCCACCACCGTCTCGCCGTCGTTGACGCCGTCGAGGATCTCCACGTCGGTGCGGCTGGCGATGCCGGTGTGCACTTCGCGCATCTGCGCCACGCCGTCCTTGTCCACCACGAACACCACCTTGACCGGCTTGGGCTTGCCGGTGGCGGCCTTGGTCGGCGGGTCGTCCTTGGCCGCGCCGCTCGTGCCGTTGGTGCCGGCGGTGGTGGTGCTGGCGGTGGTCGAATCCGCCACCTTGATCTCGCCCTCGCGCGGCGCTGCCTTCTGCTCCTTCTTCTTCGCCTCGCGCGAGGTGACCGCCTGGATGGGGATCATCACCACGTTGTCGTGCGTGGCGGTGGCGATGGAGACGGCGCTGGACATGCCCGGAAGCGCGTCGGTCGGCGGGTTGTCCAGGGCCACCCGGACGAAGAAGGTAGTCACCTCGGCGTCGGTGCCGGGGTTCTTGATCTGCGCGTTCTTGCCCACCGCCACCACGTGCCCCTTGAACTGCTTGTCCGGGATGGCGTCCACCTCGATGTTGGCCTCGTCACCGGTGTGGATGCCCACCACCTCGTGCTCGCCCACCTCGGCCTTGACCTCCATGTCGGAGAGGCCGCCCATCAGCATCACCACGTCCTCGGAGAAGTCGGAGCCGCGGATGCGCTCGCCCACCTTGTGGCTCAGCTCGAGGACGGTGCCGTCGATGGGAGCCATGAGCGTGGCGCGGGAGAGGTTGTACAGTGCGGTGTCGAGCTGGCCCAGGTTCTGCGCCACCAATTCCTTCTGCGAGGCGAGCCGGCTCTCGTCCATCTTGAGCTGGGTCTCTGACTTCTCCAGATCCGCCGTGCTGGCCAGGCGGTCGTCGGTGAGCTTCTTCACCCGCGCCAGGTCCTTCTTGTCCTGGGCGATGGTCACGTCGATCTGCGAGATCTGCGCCTTGGCGGAGGCCAGCGCGCCACGGAACTGGGCCACCTGCGTCTCGTAGAGGCGCTTGTCGATCTGGCCCAGCACCTGCCCTTGCTTCACGTGATCGCCTTCCTTCACGCTGAGCGAGAGCAGGTCGCCGGTGACGTTGCTGCTCACCTTCACCGTCTCGCGCGCCTGCAAGTGCCCGGCGGCGGTGACGGTGCGGGTCACGGTTCCCTTCTTCGCCGCCGAGGTGGTGACCTCCACCGGCGGCGGCGGCTTGGGGCGCAGGCCCTGCACGGTGCCAAAGCCCACCACGGCCACGACGATTGCTGCGAGGATCCAGCGTCCCTTGGTCATTTGTTCATCCACCCTGTGCGCGGCGCAGAGCCGCTTCGGCCTCGCGGCCATTCACCAGCGAACCCACTACGTTGAGCTGCGCCTGCGTGAGCTTGAGCTCTGCGTCGCGGACCTCGAGCTGGTTGCCCACCCCTACTTCCTGACGAGTACGCGCGAGCCGCAGCCCTTCTTTCGCAGTCTGCTCCGCCTGTTGCGCGACCCGCGCCTGCTGCCGCGCGGTGGCCAGCTGCGCCACTGCCTTCTCCACGTCGGAGGCCACGTTGCGGCGGCCGTTGGCCAGGTCGTTCTCGGCCAGCAGCACCTGGATCTTGGCCTTCTCCACGTTGGCGTTGGTCGCGAGGCCATTGAACGCGTTCCAGGTCAGCACCACCGCGCCGGTCAACTGGCTGTTTTCGGCCGGGTTTCCCAGGAACTCGTCGAGGTTGCTGACGCTGCGCTGCCAGCTTCCTTGCAGGGCGACCCGCGGCCAGTAATCGCCGTACGCCGCCGTCGCCGCCTTGCGATTCGACTCCGCGGTCAGCGCGAACGCCTTCAGGCTGGGCCGCTGCTGCATGGCCCGCGCCACCGCGTCCGCGGCCGGCGGAGGCTGCGCCGGGTCCTGCATCAGGCGCGGCGGCTCGGCCACCGCGAGAGGCTCGGCGGGGTCGATGCCGATGGCAACGGCGAGATCGGCGCGCGCCAGCTCGACCGTGCTCTCCTGCCCCAGCCGGGTGACCTCGTCGTTGTCGCGGTTGGCCCGGGCGGCATAGACGTCGGCCTGTGTGGCGCGGCCGCCCTCGAAGAGCCGCTGGGTGTAATCGGCCTGGTCGCGGCTGCGCTTGGCGGCGTCGGTCAGCACCAGCAGGGTCCGCTGCGCGCGCACCAGTTCGTAGAAGCGCTGCTCCACGAGGTAGGTGATCTGCAGGCGCTGCTCGTCCACCTGCGCCTGGTTGGAGTCCAGGGCCAACTCGGAAGCGGCCATGTTGTTCCACCAGCGGCCGCCGTCGAAGACCAGCTGCCGCAACGTCACGCCGCCCTGCAGGTTGTTGAAGAAGCCCACCGTCTGCTGGCCGGCGACGGGCACGCCGGAGAGCAGCAGGGCGCCGGCGCTGCGCGTACGCGCCAGGCTGGCGTTGAAGTCGAGCGTGGGCAGGATGGCGGA
>DASRTX010000454.1:0-15821 GCA_035655715.1 Myxococcales bacterium
GGCCGCCTGTGCCTCGGCGGCCCGCGCCGCCGCCTCTGCCTGCAGCACCTGCGCGTCGACCATCTCGGGATCGAGCTGCGCGATCAGCTGGCCCTCGGAGACCTTGGCCCCCTTCTTCACCACGATGCGCGCGAGCCGGCCGCCCACCTCGAAGCCCATCTTCAGCTCCTTGGCGGGATTGAGCGCGCCGGTGATCTCCTCGCGGGGCGCGCTCCGCACCGTCTTCACCTCGGCGGCGGTAACTGCCGGAAAAGCGGTCACCTTGGCGACCGCCGCGGCAGAGGTCTTTGCACGGGCCGACAGGGCCACTGCAGCGACGGCGGCCAGGCCGGCGGCGGCGGAAACGAAGGCAACATGCTTGCGGTTCATGCGGGACTCCGGGTCGACTTTTCGGACTGGGACTGCGGAAGGTCAGGCGGGGCGCTGCCCTCGCGGATGAGGATGTGGAGGCTGCGCGCCCACTCCCGCAGGTCGGGCTTCTCGGCCATGCGGCTCATGCGCGCGCCCAGGAGCACGTAGGTACCGACGATCATCGAGCCGAAGATCTCGGGCGGGATGTCGTTGCGGCAGGCGCGCTCGCCCTGGAAGCGGTTGAAGTTCGCCTTGATGCGCTCGATCTCGCGATCGGTCATCTCCCAGATGGTCGCCTCGAACTTCGTGCCCTGGGCTCCCCGGAGCAGCACGCCCACCACGTCGCGGTACGCCCAGAGAAGCTCCAGCGTGCGGAGGTCGCCCGCCGTCTCCATTTCCAGGAACTGGTGATAGCGGGGTGTCAGCTCGGCGAAGTCGCGCCGGGTGGGGGCGCCGTGCTCTGCAAAGAAGGACGCCATGTCGCCCTCGCGGCTGTCCGCGCAGGCGCTCATCTCCTTGCCAAAGGCCTCCACCAGGTCGCCGAAGAGCGCTTCCTTGGACGGAAAGTGGAGGTAGAACGCGCCCTTGGAGAGCCCGCAGGCAGCGGTGATGTCCTCGATGCGCGCCCCGCGCAGTCCGCGCGTTGCGAACTCCGCGCGGGCGGCGGCGATCAGTGCGTCCTTGGCGTTGGGGTCTGCGTGGCGAGGCATGCGGGTCTTCGATGACCGGCGGGTCAGAAACGGTTCGAGGTTTCTAAACGGCGGGTCAGTAATCGTCAAGCATTTTGTGACCACGCGGTCACCTACGCCCGAGGAGCAGATTTCTTACAGTTCTTGAAAAGAGAACATTTTTTCCTGCCACCGGCCCACCGACCCGCTTGCCTTGCGAAAGCTTGCTCCCCACCTTGCCGGCAGCCTTTGGGAGGTGCGGGATGGGGTGGGGGAAGGCAGCGGCGCTGGCCGCGTGTGTCCTGGCCGCGGCGTGCGTCGACAAGAAGGCCGAGACGCCGTGCGATCCGCAGTTCGAGGACTGCAGCACCATCGTGGGCGGAGTCGGCAAGTGCAGCACGAATGCCGACTGCGCGGATGGGGTCTGCCAGGCCGACGGAACTTGCAAGGCGGCGACTCCCGCCTCGCAGCCCAGCGCCTGCGCCAATGTGAGCTGCCCCGCGGGGGACTTCTGCAGCAACGGGCAGTGCATCCCGGCCAACGCGCAGTGCAAGCAGGCTGACCCGGCGTGCATCTTCATCCCGCACGGATCGTTCGAGCCGCCCGAGCACGCCTGGTGGTGGCCGTGGGTGACGCCGGCGGGGCCCGACGCGCCTTCTCCGCAAGGCGTGATCCGCAAGGACCTCGAGTACCCGGACTACGTGCAGGTGATGAGCACGCCGGTGGTGATGCGGCTGCACCCCAAGGACGCCGAGCCCGCGGTGGTGTTCAACGCGTTTCCAGAACGCCCGCCCGGCCTTCTCCAGGGTTCCGAAATGGTCGAGGTCCAGGGCGTGATGCGTGCGGTGCGCGGTTCCGATGGATCGCCCATCTGGACGGCCCCGAAGGACATGTTCCAGCACATGGAGCTGAGCGTCGATGGCAACTCCGGCATCGCCGCCGGCGACTGCATGGGCACCGGGGAGACCTGCTTCATCACCGGCGGTTGGGATCCCACGGACGAGCCGCCGCGCGTTGCCGACTCCAGCACAGCTCACCAGCACGGCGGGCTCATCGCCTTTGGCAGCGACGGGCGTCTGCTGTGGATGACCCGGAAGGCGCAAGTGTGGTGGGGAGCGCCCGTGATCGCGCGGCTGCTGGGCCCCACCGGCCCGGCGCAGGTCGTCGTGGGCAACGGCGTCTTCGACGGCGCCACCGGCAAGACGCTCTGCGCGCAGAACAACGACGGGGGCGCCATCGGCGGCAACGGCGACGGCACGCTGACGGCCATCGCCGACATCGACCTGGACGGGATTCCCGAGATCGTCACCGGCAATCAGGCCTTCAAGCTGGTGACCGACGCGACCTCGGCCACCGGCTACACCTGCAAGAAGATGTTCGGCGAGGGTGTGAAGACGCCGCGCAACCTGCCTTGCCCCGGCGGTACTGGCTCGTTCTGCCCCGAAGGCTTCCCGGCAGTGGCAAACTTCGCGAAGTACGGCTCGACCATGGGGCTCAAGCCGGACGACCCACATCCTCAGGTAGTCGTGGTGAGCAAGGGATACCTGCGCATCCACGACTGGACGGGCGGCATGCTGCTGAATCCCATTCCCCTGCCGGCGCTCGGGTCGGAGTGTGGATCCGACTACAACCCGGGCGGCGCTCCCACCATCGCGGACTTCGACGGCGACGGCATGCCGGAGATCGGCGTGGCCTCGCAGAGCGCCTATTCGGTATGGAAGCCGGGCGTAGGCTGGATCTGGAGCTCGAAGACGTTCGACTGCTCGGCCAACACCGGTAGCTCGGTGTTCGACTTCGAGGGCAAGGGCCAGGCGACGGTGGTCTATTCGGACCAGTGCTTCTTCCATGTCCTCGACGGCAAGTCCGGCCAGGTGCTGATCAAGGAGCCGAACTTCAGCTGCACCGCGTACGAGATGCCCATCGTGGCGGACATCGACGGCAGCGGGCGGGCCAAGGTGCTGGTGCCGAACAACAACATCTGTCGCTTCGACGTCTGCGACCGGGAGTGGCCGGCCACCGCGGCCGGAAACAGCTACTTCGGGCTCAAGGCGCTCAAGTCGCCGAGCGACAAGTGGGTGAACACGCGCAGCGTCTGGAACGAGCACACGTACCACGTCACCAACGTGAACCTGGACGGCACCCTTCCGTTCCCCGAGCCCCTCTCCTGGGCTGCAGATCAGTCGAACAGCTACCGCCAGAACGTGCAGGGGCAGGGCGTCTTCAGCTCGCCCGACCTGTCGGTGTGCGCGGCGGAGGTGGACATGACGGGCTGCCAGACCGGCGCGGCCAAGGTGAGCGCGCAGGTCTACAACGGAGGCGCCATCGCCTCGCAGCCCGGCGTCACCGTGGACTTCTACGTGGTGCTCGACGGCGGCCAGACCGCGCACATCGGGCAGGCAAAGACGACGCGCGTGTTGAAGCCGGGCGACTCGGAGACGGTCAGCGTGCCCTGGACGGCGCCGCCGCAGTCCCAGTCGGTGCACGTGAAGGCCGTCGTGGACGAGCAGGCCGTCATCGGCGACTGCCACCCGGAGAACAACACGGTGACCACGACCAACGCGGTGAAGTGCTCGCCGCTGGGATAGCGTACCGCGACCGCCGCCTCGGCTGAGAGGTGGCGAGCGCCGGCCGCGCCGCGGTGTACATGGTGTACACCCGGTACACATCCCGTCGGTCGTGGTGCACCCCCCGGCTGAACCGCCGGACCGCGAGCAAAACCCGAGCCGCATTTCGCCCCTTTCGCGCCGGCCCGCAGGGTATCCTCCGCGGCCGTGACCGAGGCCGTTGCCGCCACGCCGGCTGCGCCCGCCAAGCGACCGCAGCGCGCCGGAGGTGCGGCACTGCTGGTCGGCGCGGGCATCCTCCTCAGCCGCATCGCCGGCCTGGTCCGACAGCGCGTGCTCGGCCACTACCTGGGCATCGCTGCCGCCGCCGACGCGTACGCCGCCGCGTTGCGCATCCCCAACTTCCTGCAGAACCTGCTCGGCGAAGGGGTCCTCTCCGCCTCCTTCATCCCCGTCTACGCCGGCCTCCGCGCCAAGGGCGAGGAGGCGCAGGCGCGCAAGGTGGCGGGCGCGGTGGCCGGCCTGCTCACGCTGGTCACCGGCATCGTCGCGCTGATCGGCGTCGCCGCCACCCCCTGGCTGCTCGACGCCATCGCCCCCGGCTTCAAGGACGACACGCGCGCTCTCGCCATCGTGCTGGTGCGCATCTTCTTCCCCGGCATCTCGCTCCTGGTGCTCTCCGCCTTCTGCATCGGCGTGCTCAACAGCCACCACCGCTTCTTCCTCAGCTACGCAGCGCCGGTGGTGTGGAGCGCCGCCATCGTCGCCGCCCTGATCGTGGGCGCGCACACCGGCGACCGCCACGATCAGGGCCACATCGCCATCTGGGCCGCCTGGGGCGCGGTCGCCGGCGGCGCGCTGCAGCTGGCGGTGCAGCTTCCCTCCGTGCTGCGGCTGTTGGGCCAGGGCGCGCGCCTCTCGCTGGGGCGAGGCGACATCCATGTCGCGGAGGTGGTGCACAATTTCCTGCCGGTGGTGGCGGGACGCGGCGTGGTGCAGCTCTCCGCCTACGTCGACACGCTGATCGCGAGCTGGCTGCCGGGGGCGGTGGCGGCGTTCGGTTACGCGCAGGTCATCTACACGCTGCCCGTCTCGCTCTTCGGCATGGCGGTGAGCGCGGCCTCGCTGCCTTCCATGTCCGCCGAAGCCAGCGCGCGCGAGCGGCTGCACGAGCAGACGGAGGCGGGGCTGCGGGCCATCGCCTTTCCGGTGGTGCCCTCGGTGGCGGCCTTCCTCGCGCTGGGAGACGTGATCTGCGCGGCGCTGTTCCAGACCGGCCGCTTCAACGCGGACGACGTGCGCTACGTCTGGATCATCCTCGCCGGCAGCACCGTGGGATTGCTCGCCGCCACCATGGCGCGCCTCTACTCCAGCGCCTTCTACGCCTTGCGCGACACCCGGACGCCGCTGCGCTACGCCGTGCTGCGCGTGCTGCTCACCGCCGGCCTGGGAGTGTTCTGCGGGCTCTACCTTCCGGGGATCATCGGCGTGGACCGCCGCTACGGAGCCGCGGGCCTCACGGCGTCGGCAGGCGTGGCGGGGTGGATCGAGTTCGCGCTCCTGCGCCGCGGCATCGGCCGGCGCATCGGCGCCTGCCACCTGCCCAAGGGACTCTTGCCCCGGCTCTGGTCCGCCGCCGCGCTGGCCACGGCGCTTTCGCTGGGACTGAAGCTCGCGCTGCCCCCACTGCATCCCGTCGCGCGCGCGGCCCTGGTGCTGGGCGTGTTCGGCGCCAGCTATCTCGGCGCCGCGCTCGCGCTCGGCGTGGCGGAAGCGTCCCAGGCGCTCGGCCGCGCCCGCAGGCTGCTGCGCCTCTGATGCGGCGGCGGGCAATGACCGCCGTGTTATAAACCGCGGGCCATGCGCATCGTCGCCGCCCTCGCACTCGCCGCCCTTCCCGCGCTTGCCCAGCAAGCTTCCTCCAACCCCGTGACGCTGGAGCAGGCCCGCGCCGCCGTGCCCCGCGCCGACCTGGCGGGCCTCACCGACGCGCAGCGCGGCGTCTTCGTCGCCGTGGCCACCGAGGTGTTCAACTACGCCGGCTGCCAGGACACGCTGGCGAAGTGCCTGGGCGCCGGACAGAAAGACCCCCACGCCTTGCGCATGGCCGCGCTGGTCCGCCAGCTCGCGTCCGAGGGATTTCCCGCGCCGCCCATCATCCAGGCCGTGGAGCAGTACTACGCGTCGTTCGATCCGCGCCAGCGCGCGCCAGTGAAGGTGGGCGACTGCCCGGTGCTGGGAAAGGGCGCGGTCACCCTGGTGGAGTTCAGCGACTACCAGTGTCCGCACTGCGCCGCCGCGCTGCCGGCGCTGGAGTCCCTGGTGACGCGCAGCCGCAAGGGGCAGGTGCGCCTCTGCTCGAAGTACTTCCCCTTCACCCAGCACCCGCGCGCCTTCATCGCCGCTGCCTGCGCCGAGTACGCGCGCGGCAAGGGCAAGTTCTGGCAGCTCAACGCGCTGCTCTTCGAGCATCAAGAAACGCTGGAGGACGACAACCTCAAGCAGTACGCGCGCGAGGCCGGCCTCAACGCCGACGAGATGCTCCAGCAAGTCTACGCCGGCAAGTTCGACGCAGCGGTGGAGAAGAGCCGCCGCGAAGGGTTGATGCTGGGGGTGGAGAGCACGCCGACCATCTACGTCGACGGCCGCCGGGCGGTGCTGCCGCACACGGAGTGGTACCTGACCTTCACGGTCGACGACGAGCTGGCCTGGAAGAAGGAGAAGGGCTGGAAGTTCGCCGCCGCCCCGCAGGGCCGCGCGGGCCGCTGATGCAACACTGGCTGCTCAAGACCGAGCCGGAAGCCTTCTCCTTCGACGATCTGCTGCGCGCCCCGCGCAAGACCACCGGCTGGAACGGCGTGCGCAACTACCAGGCGCGCAACTTCCTGCGCGACGGCATGAAGAAGGGCGACCGCGTGCTCATCTACCACTCCAACGCCGAGCCGCCGGCGGTGGTGGGTGTGGCGGAGGTGGTGCGCGAGGGCTACCCCGACCCGACGCAGTTCGATCCGGACGACGATCATTTCGATGCCGGCGCCACCCGCAAGGCGCCCCGCTGGTTCCAGGTGGACGTGAAGGCATGGCGCAAGCTGAAGCGGCCGCTCTCGCTGGACGAGCTTCGCTCGGTGCGCGCGCTGGCGAAGATGCCGCTCTTGCAGCGCGGGCAGCGGCTCTCGGTGCAGCCGGTGGGCCCGCACGAGTTCGAGCTGATCCTCGAGCTGGGCGGGACGTGAGCAGGCGGCTAGTCACGCAGGCGGTGCTGGGCGCGGGATGCGCGGCCGGCCTGGTCTGGCACCTGTTCGTCCGCCCCACCGCGTGGGGCGATCCGCTGGCATTCCAGGGCGGGTTCCGCGGCTTCGTAGTGCTCTCGCTGGTGCTGCTCTCCGCCTACCTTTGCGTCCACCTGCGCGCCTCGCTCGTCCGCGCCCGGTTTCTGCTCTTGCTCGCTTGCTTCGCGCTGATGGCGCTGGTGGTGTTGCGGGTGAGCCCGCAGCCTGCGGGGTTCGGCTGGGACGTGCGCTACGCGCTGCTCGCGCTGATGATCGCCTCTGCCTGGCTCTTCGCCCGCGCCGTGCCGGGCGTGACCGGCGAGCTGGCCGCGTTGCTCCTGCTCCTCCAGCCGGGGGCCCTGCTGGTCCTGGAGCGCGGCTGGATGGGCCTGGTGGCGATGTTCTGCCTGGCGGCGCTGGCGCGTGGCCTGCGGCGCGGCGCGGCGGTCCTTGCCCCCATGACGGTGCCGCTGGCGTGCGCGGCCGCCCTGGCGGCGTGCTGCGCCGTGCTACTCTGGAGCGGGCAGTCGTTGAGCTATTACGGGTGGTTTGCCTCGGGCGTTCTCGGGGCGGCCGCGGCGGTGCCCGCGGCACAGGAGCAGGGATGATCGGCGGCAAGCGGGTTTGCGTGGTGATGCCGGCGTACAACGCGGCGAAGACGGTGCAGCGGACGGTGGCGGAGATCGATCGCGCCGTGGCCGACGATCTGTTGTTGGTGGACGATCAGTCGAAGGACGAAACGGTGGCGGTGGCGCGCGAGCTGGGCCTGGACGTGGTGGTGCATCCGAAGAACCGCGGCTATGGCGGCAACCAGAAGACCTGCTACACCGAGGCGCTGCGTCGCGGGGCGGACATCGTGGTGATGCTGCACCCCGATTACCAGTACTCGCCGCGCCTCCTGCCGGCGATGGCGGGCATGATCGCCAGCGGCCACTTCGACGCGGTGCTGGGCTCGCGCATCCTCGGCGCCGGCGCGCTGGCGGGGGGCATGCCGCTGTGGAAGTACGTGGCCAACCGCTTCCTGACCGCCAGCGAAAATCTGTTGTTGGGCTACAAGCTGGCCGAGTACCACACCGGCTACCGCGCCTTCTCGCGGCGGCTGTTGGAGACGTTGCCGCTGGAGGAGAACAGCGACGACTTCGTCTTCGACAACCAGATGCTGGCGCAGGCCATCTGGTTCGGCTTCCACATCGGCGAGATCTCCTGCCCGGCGCGGTATTTCCCCGAGGCGTCGTCGATCAACTTCAGCCGCAGCGTGAAGTACGGGCTGGGCGTCCTGGGCACGGCGCTGGAATACCGGGCGGCGCGGCTGGGCATGACGCAGTCGCCGCGCTTCGCCGACACGGGTCGGAAGCTGCCCCAGCCGCCGCCGGCGCTGCCGCACCCGAAGCCAGGGTAGGTGGGTTCGCCTTGCCTCCCGCGCCGGGGCAGGGTAGAGAGGCCTGCCTCAGGGCGCTTAGCTCAGTTGGATAGAGCGTCGGTCTCCGAAGCCGAAGGCCACTGGTTCGAATCCAGTAGCGCCCGCCATTTCAATGTCTCGGAAGCACCTGGCGCTGCTTGACCCGGCGACTGATTACTCCGCGCGCAGCGGCCCCGCGGGGTCGACGTGCGTGACCCGCCTCGCTGGCACCCAGCTGGCAAACGCGGCGACCGCGAGCACCAGCGCGGCGACCAGCGCGAACGTGAGCGGGTCGGTGGCGCTCACCTGCCAGAGCGAGGCGCCAATCGCCTTGGTGAGGGCGAGCGAACCGACGAGACCGAGGCCCACGCCGATCAGCGCCAGGCGCAGCCCGCCGCCCACCACCATCCGCAAGACAGCGGAGGCCTGCGCGCCCAGCGCCATGCGGATGGCGAACTCGCGCGCCCTCTGCTCCACCGAGTACCCGATCACGCCGTAGATGCCGAGCGCGGCCAGCGCCACCGCCACCACGCCGAAGAGCGTGAGCAGGAGCATCTGGAAGCGTCGTTGCCCCACGGACTGGCTGACGACCCATTCCAGCGTGCGCGGGTGGGCGAAGGGCTGGTCGCGATCAACCGACGCGATCTCGGTGCGCACGGGACCGGCCAGGTCCATCGGCCGGCCGGACGAGGCGCGCACGGCCATCCGCATGAAGGGCACACCGGACTGCGTATTGGGCACGACGATCTGCGGCGCCGGCGCCTTGTCGAGCCCGCTGGTGTGGACCTGGCCGATGACGCCGACGATCTCCCACGCGTCCTCGTCCTTGCCCTGGAAGTGATCGAGGTGCTTGCCGATGGCGTCGCCGCCGGGAAAATGCTTGCGGACGAAAGCCTCGTTGACCAGCACCACGTGCGGCGACTTCGCCGTATCGGTGGAGGCGATGTCGCGGCCGCTCAGGAGCGGAATGCCCAGCGTCTTGAGATACCCCGGCGTGGCCCAGACCGTCTCCGCGTCCGGCCCCTGCCCGGGCGGCGGCCGGGGCTGATCGGTGATCTGGAAGCCGAGGATCGCGAAGTAGCGCCCGTCGAGCGGGATGGTGCTGGCGAAGGTCGCCGAGGCGACGCCTGGCAGCGCCTGCACGCGGCGGAGCACTTCGGTCTGGAAGGCGCTGGTCTGGTCGTCTTTGGCATACTTCTGCGGCGGCAGGTCGACGTCGGCCACCAGCACGCGGGCCGGGTCTGCCAGCCCGACCGGCACGTCCAAAAGGCGCTGCAGCGTGCGGATCATCAATCCGGCGCCCACCACCAGGATGAGGGCGAGAGCGACCTCGACGACCACCAACACCGACCGCGCCCGCCCGCGCGAGGTGGCGCCGCTCGAGCCCTCCTTGAGCGCCTCGGTGAGATCGGGCCGGCTCGACTGCAGCGCAGGCCAGAGGCCCGCCAAGACGCCCGAGCCGATGGAAACCGCCAGCGCGAACCCCAGCACGGCGCCATTCAGCCTCACGTCGTCGATGCGGGGAATGTCCCTGGGCGCGAGCGCCACCAGCGCATCCACTCCCCAGGTCGCCAACGCCACCCCGAGCGCGCCGCCCAGGAGCGAGAGCAGGATCGATTCCGTGAGCAGCTGGCGGACCAGCCGCCGCCGGTTGCCACCCAGCGCCGCGCGGATGGCCATCTCCCGCTGCCGCGCCGCACCCCGCGCCAGGAGCATGCTGGCCACGTTGGCGCAGGCGATCAGGAGCACGAACATCACCGCGCCGAGCAGCGCTTGCAGGACAGGCTTCACCGGCCCCACCAGGTCGTCGAGCAGCGGCTTGGCCGTCATCGATCTGCCGACGTGCTCGGGCAGGCGCGAGGCGATGCGCTTGCCCAGCGTCGACAGCTCCGCGCGCGCCTGCTGGACCGGGATGCCGGGCTTGAGCCGGCCGAAGCCGTTGAACATGTGCATGCCGCGGTTGGCGAGGTCCTCCTGGCTCCACTCCATCGGCACCAGCGCCTCGGCGCCCTTCAGCATGGGAAAGCGGAAGCCAGGCGGCATCACGCCCACCACCGTGCATGACTGGCCGTCGAGCGTGACCGTCTGGCCGAGGATGCGCGGGTCGGCGGAGAACTCGCGCCGCCAGAGCGCGTCGCTGAGTATCACTTCGTGCGGGCCGCCCGACTTGTCGAGCTCGGGCGAAAAACCTCGCCCTCGGGCGGGGTTGATCCCCAGGGCCGGAAAGAAGCCGGAGGTGACGCGGGCCGCGGGGATCCGCACCGGACCCGCCGAAGTGGTCATGGTCAGGCTCGCCGGGCGGATGCCGGCGACGGCTTGCAGCGAGCTGTTCTCCGCCGCCAGGTCGACGAAGTCCGCGGGCGAGAAGCTGTCCGGATCTCCCGCGGGGTCCGTCTCGTAGACCCGCAACAGCTCGACCGCGTGGGGCGCTTGCAGCGGCTGCAGCACCACGCCGTCGAGGACGCTGAAGATGGCGCTGCTCCCGCCGATGCCCAGGGCCAGCGCGGCGACGGCGGCGGCGGTGAAGGCGGGTGCGCGCAGGAAGCCGCGGACGGCGAGGCGGAGGTCGCTGAGAAAGTCTTCCATCTCTCCGGCAGGTAGCGAACCGCATGCCAGCCTTTGCCGGGGTGGCGCGCCGGTAAATTGACCGGATCCGGGACGGGCCGTCCCGGAATCAGACGCATTCCGCTCGCAGCGCGCGCTCCGTAGCAGGTGCAACCCGCCAGAGCCTGGCCGCACGCTTCGCGAGCGGCTCCGTCAGCCCGCTCTGCTGCGCCCGTCGCGCCGTTACGCGCTTCCCCGAATTGTCGGCCTGAAAATGGGCGAAGCGACCGAGCGGCTCGCTGGCGGACTCTCACGAATCTGTTTCGAAGGTCTGACGCGGTGCCTACACCTCCTCGTTGGAGGAATCACATGAACCGCTTCGCCCTCAGCTTTTGCCTCGTTGCCACCGTCGCCTGCACCAGCAGCGGCGCCAAGGACCAGGTCTCCGTCAGCGGCCAGCTGCCGGGATCGAGTTCCGCTGCCGACGGCGGGACGACGCCCGCTGACGGCGGCGTCCAGGTTGCCTCCGGAATCGACCTTTCCCGCGCGCGGATCGCGGTGAGCCGTCTTCGCGTCGAAGAGCGGAGCGACGCCGGGCACGACGGCGAAGTCGATCTCGCTGCAGGGCCCTTCCTCATCGACGCGAGCGGCGACAAGCTCGCCGGAGCCCTGCAGACCCTGATCACCACCAACGTCCCTGCCGGGACGTACACCGGTTTCAAGGTCAACGTGCACCGCGTCGATCCGCCGGCGCCCGCTGCATTCGACGCCCTGACCAGCCAGCACGCCTCCATCATCCTGGACGGAACCATCGACGGAAACGCCTTCACCTTCGTCTCAGGTCTGGAAGCCGAGTTGGAGCATGAGGTCCAGTTCACCGTGGGGCAGGGCGCCACGAACATCACCATTGCGCTCGAGCCCTCCAGGTGGTTCGTGGGTGTGAACGGGCAGCGCCTCGATCCGCGCGACCCGGCCGCGAGAGCCGCCATCGAGGCGAACATCCGCGCCTCGTTCAGGGCGTTCAGGGACGACGACGAGGACGGCGTTGACGACGACCACGGCCACGACGCGGCCGATGCGGGCGACGATCATGGCCACGACGCAGCCGATGCCGGGGACGATCACGGGCATGACGCCGCGGACGCGGGCGACGACCACGGCCATGACGGCGCGGACGCCGGCGACGACCACGGCCATGACCGCGATGGCGGTGACGACCACGGCCATGACGGCGGCGGCGGTGACGACGGATCCGGACACCACTGATGGCTGGCGCTACGGCGACCGCCGGGACTCGCCCAGTAGAAGCTTTATGGCCTTCGGGTCGAGTCCGTCCGGCGCGAGCGCCCAGGCGCGCTCGCGGGCGGTCCGGGCTTCGGCGTTCTTGCCGCTGTGCATGGCGACGTTCGCCAGCACGGCCTGGCCCATGAAATATCCGGGCCACGTTTTCACCGCCGCGCGCGCGAGCGTCAACGCATGCGCTCGATCGCCGGTCGTGTCGAGCAGGGCAGCGCCGAGGCACTGACTCTCAGCCGAGTTCCGGAACGACTCCAGACGCTGCACGACCTCGCGAAGCCGGGTCTTGTCGGCGCCATTCGATGGCGGCACCAGCGCGAGCCCCAGCGCCCCCCATCCGAGCAGACCCACCGGATGCAGGACGACAGCGCGCTCGGCGTCGGCCCGCCGCTCTTTCGAGGGAGCGGCGAAGAGCGCGCGGAGCGCGAACGCATCGGCATTTCCCGGATCGCCCTCGATCGCCGCGTCCAACTCCTCGCGCGCGCGGGATTTGCGCGATGGCCCATATAGCCTCGCCATCAGCACGTGCACTTCGGCGCGACTCAACGGCCGAACCGTCGAGATTTCCACCGCGGGCGGCTGCCACGCCATTCGATGCGACACGGGATCCGGCCGCTCCCGTGCAGCGCGATAGTCGCGGTCCACCGCTGCGGATTGCCCGGCGGTGAACGCGTGCGCCCACGCGCGATCCGCGGGACTTCCGTTCGCCACCGCTCCGACGAAGCGGCGGAAGCGCTCGCGGTAGTTCGCGTCCGAATTGAGCGTGCTGACGAGCCAGAACGACGCGCTGTAGTGTCCCGGCGCCTGCGGCCCATAGAAGGCGGATTTCGGGGTCGCCAGGAGTTGCGCCAGCGGCGGAAACCAAGGTGAGTCGCGCAGCGAACGCTGGAGGGGGGCCGTTTCCGCCGTGGTACCCGCAATGACGGCGATATCGGTGGCCTCGGTCCACTGGAAATACTCGGCCATGCCTTCGGCGAGCCACGGAGGTGCGCCCGGCAGCACCGGTTGCACCAGTCGATGCGTGAGCTCGTGGCGCAGCACCAGGAACTGCCCCACGCTGCGGAGCACGACGAGATCCGTCTCGCCCCATCCCACCGCAGGCTGGAAATAGCCGATGCTGCCGGGCGGCGCGACCGAGTCATAGAGTCGAGCCGAGGTGAAGAGGACGAGGGTGAGGCGCCGCTGGTCCTCCGGGAAGTCTCCATCGATGCTGAGCGCGACGCGCAGCGCCTCCCGGGCATGCTCCGCATCCTGCAGGGTCCGACGCGCGACCCTGACTCCTCCGGTCCCATAGAGAACGAAATGCCTGGACGACGCGGTCACCCAGCGGTCGTCGTAGTTGTCCTCGACCGGCGGTTGGCCGGCGTCCGGCTCGTTGGCGGTCGCCTGCGCAACGGCGACGCTCAGCAGAAGCAAGGCGGTGATCTGCATCGCGCTCCCATTTGTCATACGCCGGTATGTTCTCACGTTCAGATCCGAGCACGCTGGCTGGCGCTGTTACAGCCTCGCGGCCCACTCCGGCCTGTAGATGGTACCGAGCCACGGAACGGGTGCGAAAAAGATTTAGTGAGTTTCACTAGTTCCACTCGCGCCCTCCGTGGCCGTCTGCTTGCAGCGCGGAACCATCGCCCTCGGGCAGCGCACCCCCTGATCGGCCCGCACCAGCCATGCTGAAACTTCCCGAAACACCCGAACCCTACCGCATCCGGTTTTCCGTCGACGCCCGACAGCAGGCCGCCGCGCTTCCGCCGGATGCCCGTCAGCGCCTCGGCCATCGGCTCATCGATCTTGCGGACCGTGCCCTGAAAGTGCGGGAGATCGTCGTTGAACCCACCCGGACAACCTCAGGCACTCCGTGACCACGTTTCGTTGTCGCCTGCGCGCATCCGGCAGAACGATCACCATCGACAGCGTCGCGCCAAACGCGGGAGCTGCGGCTTATGCTGCCGCACGGACCGAGCTGCAGTCCGGCGCAGTTCCCTGGGTCCAGGTGTCCGTTTGCGAGTGGAGCGGCGTGCTCGGCGAGTTCATCGAGCCGCCGAACGTACTGATCTTCGCGCGCGATGAAAGTCCGCCGCCAGGCGCCGATCAGGTGGTCGTCGCGACAGCCGCATATTGATCGGCGCGAACACGACGATGTCGCATTGTCCGGCGGTTGTCCGACCGTCGCGAAAGCAACCGACGGAGCAAGCGCGACGGTTCGGTGCGTCATTAGATTAGGTCGTGCAAGCCGCTACGAAACACCATGCAGAGGTCCGACGACTGTCCGACTTCCTGCGTGCGCGCCATGGCGAAATCATCGCCCGCTGGGAGGCGGAGGTGGTCCGCCTCCGGCCGGCCAGGTTCCTCTCGCGGCCGGCGCTGCTCGACCACATTCCCGACTTCGTCCGCGAGTTGGCCGCATTCGTCTCTGAGGCACGTGAAAACGACGACGCGGCGCCTCCAAGCGATTTTCCTGTCATCCATGCGTTGGAGCGGCTCGACGTCGGCTACGACCTCGCCGAGGTGGTGAGCGAGTATCGCATCCTGCGCCAGTGCATTACGCGCCTCGCGCAGGCCGAAGCGTCGCCCTCACTGCTGTCGGCCGAATTGCCTCAACTTCACGACGCCATCGATCTCGCGATCTCGGCCTCGGTCGCCCGCTACAGCCAGGTCCGGGAGCGGACCCTCAAAGCGCTCGATCGAATTTCCACGGCGGCCCTCGGCGTCGGGGACATCGAAACCTTCCTGCCCAAGACCCTGGCGGCGCTGCTCGAGACGACGCCCTCGATCGACAGCGCCAGCATCCTGCTCATCGAAGGAGACAGGCTCCGGGTCAAGGCGTCGGCCGGTCTGGCGCTTTCCCAAGAAGAAGCGCGCCATCTTGGACGCGGCGAATGCGTTGCCGGAGCGGTCTGGGCGGCGAACGAGCCCATCCTGATCCAGGACGCGGAGCACGACGCTCGCGTGACGACCGACACCATCCGCAAACAGGGAACGCGCGCCTTGTATGGCGTTCCGCTCCACTTCGGAACCGAACCCATCGGCGTCGCGATGATCGGCTCGACCACCACGTACGAATTCTCGCACGAGGACCTCCTGCTCTTCAGGACTGCCGCCAACCGCGTGGCGGCGCTCGTCGCGCAGGCCCGGCTCGACGAGGCTGTCCGGCGCGAGCGGGCACTGTACGAGAGCGTCGTCTCCGCGCTCGGCGACGTCGGCGAGGGATTCGCGATCCTCGAGGATCAGCGAATCAGGATGGTCAACGACGCCCTCTGCCAGATCGTGGGCTACACCACCGACGAGTTGTACGCGCTGCCTACGATCCTGAATCTGCTCGTGCCGGAGCAGCGGGAAGAGGTCGTAGAGACCATTCGCAAGCGTCTCGGTGGAGACGCTGGAGACGGTGCCGGCCGTCTCGAGGCTACCTTCAGGCACAAGGACGGCCGTCGGGTCGACGTCGAGCTCGGCATCAAGCGAAAGCCGACGGGTCGCATGGTGGTCGTAGTGCGTGACGTGAGCGCCCGCATGCTCCTGGAGCGCGAGCGCGCCGAGCAACGAGCGCGGTTGGAGACGGTGCTGCGCGTCCTTCCCGTCGGTCTCGCGCTTGGCGAGGCGCCCTCGGGAAAACTGGTCCTCGCAAATGCCGAACTGGAACGGATTTGGGGCCGGAAGGCGATCGCGCCGTCGATCGCCGAATACGGAGTGTTCGAAGGATACTGGCCGGATGGGCGAGCGGTCGCGCCGCAGG
>DASRTX010000455.1:0-8351 GCA_035655715.1 Myxococcales bacterium
CCCGGGAGCCGGTCGCATTCTTCGGCTATCCCGGCACGCCCAGCCGCTTGACGCCGGAGGGCTGCACCCTCCTGTCGCTGGCGACCGCCGAGGAAGACGTGGAGGCCGCATTGGAAGCGCTGGCCGATGCCCTCGACGCTCCAGCGGCACCTCCCCCATCGGCGCGGACGGCGCCGGCGCTGCCGTCGGGAGATCTCGACGCCGCCGCGGCAGGCACCGTGCTCGCCCTGTTGCAGCCGGAGGGCGCCATCGTCGTCGACGAGTCCAACACGACGGGCGTGGGCTACTTCCAGGCCGCCGCATCGGGGCCGCGGCACACGCTGCTCACGCTGACCGGCGGGGCCATCGGCATGGGGCCGCCGTGCGCCACCGGCGCCGCCATCGCCTGCCCCGATCGAACGGTGATCGACTTCGAGGGCGACGGCAGCGCCCTCTACACCTTGCAGGCCCTCTGGACGCAGGCGCGCGAACAGCTGCACGTGATCACCTTGATCTGCGCAAACCGGTCCTATCGCATCCTCACGGTGGAGGCGGCCCGCGCGAAGATGGAGAGCGGACCCCAGGCGCTCTCGCTCATGGACATCTCCCGGCCGCAGATCGACTGGGTGCAGCTGGCCCGCGGCCTGGGCGTGCCCGGTACACGCGCCGATTCCGTCGATTCGCTCCGCCAGGCACTCTCCGCCGCCATCGCCGAGCCGGGCCCACATCTGATCGAAGTGGTGCTGTAGTGGCGCTCGTCCCCTGCTACCGCGGCAGCGCCAACGCCTGGGAGTGCGACGAGAACGACCACCTCAACGTCCGCTTCTACCTGGCCAAGGCCAACCAGGGTTTGCCCTTCGTGCTCGAAGCGGCAGGCCTCTCGCCGGCCGCCCTGGAAGCCGCGGGTCTGCGGCCGCGCATCCGCGCGCAGCACGTACGCTTCCTGCGCGAGGCGCGGCCAGCGACGCCGCTCACCGTCCACGCCGGGCTGGTGGAAGCCGAGGGCGCGCAACTGAAGCTCTATGCGGAGGTCCGACACAGCCTCGGCGGAGAAGTCCTCGCCACCTTGCTCACCGAGCTGATCTTCGCCGACGCAGCCGGAGATGGGCAGCCGGTGTCGCCGTCGCCCGATGCGCCGCGCACCGGGGTCCCCGAGCACGGAGCGCCTCGGGGCATCGACGCCGCGGGTCGTCCGCTGCGGCCGGACCATGGCAGCATCGGCGCGATGGGCTTCGTGGAGATCGGCCGCGGCTCCGTGGCGGCGTCGGAGTGCGACGCGGCCGGTGAGATGGAGCCCTTCCAGTACGTCGGGCGCATGTCCGACAGCGTGGTCAATCTGCTCGCGCACTTCCAGACCGGGGAGGAGCTGTCGCGCAGGTCTCACGGCGCCGAGGGCGGCGCGCTGGTGGAGCTGCGGGTCGCCTGGCACTCGCCGCTGCGCGCCGGGAGCCTCTTCACCATCCAGTCGGGCATCGCGGCGGTGGGGCGCAAGACGCAGAACTTCGTGCACCTGTTTTTCGACGAGGGCTCACGCGCGTGCGTGGCCACCGCCCGGGCCGTCGCGGTGGCGATGGATCTCCGCACGCGCAGGGCGATCGACCTGCCGGAGGCGCGTCGGCGGCGCATCGAGGAGAAGCTCCTGCGACTCCCCCGTTGATCAGCGCGCCTTCAGCTCCGGCTTGAAGGTGTATGGGTCGGTGGGGTTGCGCCGCGTGACGATGTCTTGAAGCCGCAGCTCCACCGAGGCGAGCATTTTCGGATGCGTGACGACGTAGAAGCGATCCTCGCGCACCGCCTCGAAGGTCATCCTCGCCACCTCGGCCGCCGTGAGCCGTCCCGACGCCACCGCCTTGCCCGAGCGCTCCCGCGCGGCGATCTGCGACGGCGTCGGCGGCGCGGCTTCCGCCAGCGAAGGAGGACGGTTGCGCTCCGAGGCGTGGATGTTGGTGGGCACGAAGGCGGGGCAGAGCACCGAGACCGAGACCTTGGCGCCGGCTGCGCGCAGGTCGTGGAAGAGCGTCTCGCTGAGCGCCACCACGCCGTGCTTGCTGACGTTGTAGACGCCCATCAGCGGCGCCGAGACCAGACCGGCCGCCGAGGCGGTATTGACCACGTGGCACTCGCAACTTTGGCGAAGCATGCGCGGCACGAAGCTGCGGATGCCGTGCACGACGCCCATCAGATTCACGCCCAGGACCCATTGCCAGTCCTCGAGGCTCGCTTCCCAGGCGTAGCCGCCGCCGCCGGCCACCCCGGCGTTGTTGAAGAGCAGGTGGACGCCGCCGAAGCTCTCCACGGTTCGCGAGGCCAGCCGGTCGACCTCCGCCGCGCTGGAGACGTCGATGCGCACGCCGATCGCATCCGCCCCTGCATCGCGCGCCTCGCCGACCGCCGCATCCAGCGCGTCCTGCTGCACGTCCGCCAGCACCAGCTTCATCCGCTCACGCGCGCCGATGCGCGCGAACTCCAGCCCGAAGCCGCTGCCCGCGCCGGTGATGACGGCGACCTTGCCCGCGAGCTCCCTCATCGTTTCACCCCGACTTGAAACCGTGCCCGGAAGCAACGTATCGCACCGGAGCATGAATCCACAGATCCGCGCCTTCATCGAGATGCTCGCCGCCGCCATCCCGCCCGGCACGCCGAAGATGTGGCAGCTCACGCCGGCGCAGGCGCGCGAGCAGGGCGAGCGGTTTTTCGCGCCCTTCAATGCCGGCGGCCCGGAGATGGCCGAAGTGCGCGATCAGGTCGTTCCCGGCCGCCGCGGTCCGATCGCGGGGCGACTGTACCTGCCGCGTGACGCCACCGGCTCCGGCCTTCTCTACCTGCACGGCGGCGGATTCGTCGTTGGCAGCCTCTCCACGCACGATCGCCTCGCGCGCGAGTTGGCCCAGCGTCTCGGCGCCCGCGTGCTCTCGCTCGACTATGCGCTGGCGCCCGAGCATCCCTACCCGGAAGGGCTCGACGACTGCGTGGACGCCGCCCGGTGGATGGCGGCGAACGCTGCCGAGCTGGAGATGGATCCATCGCGGCTCTTGATCGGCGGCGATTCCGCGGGAGCGAGCTTGAGCGCGGCCACCTTGCTGCGCCTGCGCGACGAAGGTTCGGCGCCGCTGTTCCGCGGGGCGATCCTGCTCTACGGCCGCTTCACGGTCGGCGAGACCGAATCGCTGCGCGCCTGGGGAGATCGCGAGCTGATCCTCTCGCGCACGCAGATGCGGTGGTTCGCGCAGCACTATGCCGGCGGGGCGACGCCGGGCCCGTACCTGGCGCCGGCAGAGGCGGACCTGCGCGGGCTCCCGCCCGCCATCCTGGTGGTGGGCACGCTGGACCCGCTGCTGTCGGACTCGGAGCTCTTCGCGGCCGCGCTGCGTAGGGCCGGGGTTCCCGCCGAGCTGCACATCTACCAGGACGGCATCCACGCGTTTCTGCAGATGCCGATGTTCGACATGACCGGCGACGCGCTGGAGAAGATTGCGGCCTTCGCGAAGCGGTGAGCGTTCCGCGACGCGGAACGCCCCCGGGGAGAGAAGTTGCTAAACGCGTCGGCTTTTAGACAACATGGCGCCTGCTTCGCCGCACGTACTGGAGGGGAGGTTCCGCCTGCAGCCCAAGCAGCAGAGGAGGAGCGCACGCCCCTCGGACCATCAACCCCAAGGAGTGTTCATGACCCGCTGTATGAGTTCGAGAATCCGATGGGCGTCGGTCATCGCGCTGTTGGCCGCAGGCGCTTCGTCGGCGCAGACGGGAGGGACCGGGACGACGACGCCACCCACAGGGCAGCAGACGGAAAAGCCGCAATCGCCGGAGACGGCTCCGAAGCAGACGCCGTTCGGGACGAGCGGAGCGCCCATCCCGGGCGTCGCGAACCTCGGACCGACGCGTGAGATCAAGCTGGCCCCGGACACCTGGTTCCGCTTCGCCGTCCAGGTCCAGGCCTGGGCCCAGGCCCATCAGGATCGCCTGACCACCACCGGAGCCGACGGCAGCTACGGCTATGACTTCTACTGCCGCCGCTGCCGCTTCTTCGCCACCGGATCGGTGGTCAAGAACGTCTTCTTCAACTTCCTCTTCGAGGCCGGAAACTTCGGCAAGGCCGATCCGGTGACCGGCGTCAAGGCTGCCAACACCCCGCAAGTCCTCGACGCCTATGGGCAGGTGAAGTTCGCCGATGCCTTCTGGCTGAGCGCCGGCAACATCCTCATGCCGTTGAGCCGCAACGGCACGCAGCCCACGACCACCTACCTGAGCCTCGACACCGCCAACATCACCAGCTCGCCCGTGTTGCAGGGCAACACCTTCGTCCTCCGCGACCTGGGCATCCAGGCCAACGGCTTCTTCGCGGACAACCATCTGGAATATCGCCTCGGCGTCTTCCAGGGATCGAGGCAGCCGTCGAGCGGCACGGCCGCGCAGGTCGCCGGCGGAACCGTTGCGACAGGGGGCCACAACGCGCCCCGGTTCGTGGGCTCCCTCATGTACGACTTCTGGGATCCGGAAGTCGGGTATGTGAACGGCGGCCACTACTACGGCACCAAGAAGGTGCTGGGCCTGATGGTCAACGGCGACTACCAGGTCTTTCGCACGGACGGCCCTGGCCTGCCTGCTCCGGGCGGCACCGTGAACCAGCCGGGGGGGACGTCCAAGAATCCGTACTACGGCTTCAGCGCCGCCGCCTTCATCAACTATCCCCTGAGCGGCCAGGCGAATCGCACCGGCGGCGACGAGCTCGCTGCCTTGCTGCAATACGGCATGTACGACGGTGGCTTCGCGGTGAACGCCGCTGGGACCGCGGCCGCGAATCCGGGAACCTATCCGAACGTCCTCAAGCAGACCAACTTCCTGGCGGAGGCCGCGTACTACAACCACTCGGCCAAGGTCTCGGTCTTCGGCAAGTACGAGATGCGGAAGATCAGCGACGACTACGGCGGCCCGATTGGTGCCGCGCTCAAGGCGTCCACCACCATCGGCAACGTGACCTGGGCCGCCGCCGGCCTGAAGTACTACATCGCTCCCGCGAACCTCATGAACCTCACGCTCCAGTACGAGCGCGTCATCAACAACGACGTGCCCGCCGGGCAGCAGAGCGGCGTCAACAACATCACGCTCGCATACCAGGTGATCCTCTACTGAGAGGGACGGAAGCGCGGCCGTCAGGCCGCGTTGCCCCGGGCGCGACGATCTGCGCCCGGGGCTGCCGTTCGAAGGGTGTCCACGGCTGCCCGCGCTATCTCGGGACGCGACGATGCGGATCGACGCCCACTATCATCTCGACGAAAGCCTGGAGAGTGTCGAGCGGCTGCTCGCGCAGATGCGGATGCACGGAATCGATCGGGTGGCGCTGATCGCCTCCGTCTGCGAACCGCTCCACGTCGGACGGGTGGGCGCGGCCTTCGTCAGGACGATGCGGCGCGCGCTCGCGGGCGGCGCGCCGCGGCTCGGCCAGCTGCTCTACCGGAGCACGGTGCGAGGGCGCGGCCGCGTCGCCTTCCTCGGCAGAAGCTCCGCCATCCATGCTGAGCCGGACAACGACGCCGTCGAAGCAGCGCTCGCGGCGCAACCGGACAGGTTCGTCGGCTGGTTGTTCGTCAATCCGCAAACGGCGGCGAAGGTGGCGGAGATCGAGCGGCGCCTGCGCAACCCGGGCTGGATCGGCGTCAAGGCGCATCCCTTCTGGCACCGCTACCCTGTCGAGGCGCTGGACGAGGTGGCTTCTCTCTGCCAGGAGCGCGGCAAGCCGATGCTGGTGCACCTTGGCGCGGGCGCGCGGCGAGGGGACTTCCGGCACCTGCCCGAGCGCTTTCCGCGCCTGAAGCTGGTCTATGCCCACGCCGGCATTCCCTGGTACGGCGCCCTCTGGGACTACGCGGTCAAGCGCGAGAACGTCTTCGTCGATCTCTCCAGCCCGTACCTGGACAGGTCGCTGCGCCACCGCGCGCTGCGGGCGCTGGGGCCTTCGCGCTGTCTCTACGGCACGGACGGGCCCTACGGATACCCCGCCGCGGACGGCGGTTATGATCACGGCGCCATCCTGCGCCAGATCGAGCGCGCGGCCCTGCCGGCCCGGGAGCTCGATCTGGTGCTGGGAGGCAACTTCAAGGCGCTGGCGGCGCTGTAGCAGGCAGGAGGCGGCGATGGACTTCTCGGAACCAGGGCGGGTGCAGGGCTTTCGCGAGACGGTGCGCGAGTTCATGAAGAAAGAGGTCTACCCGCTGGAGCCGCGCCTGCGGCGCGAAGGATTCGGCGCGCTGCTTCCGGACCTCAAGCAAACCAGAGCGCGGGCCAAGGAGACGGGACTGTGGGCCGCGCACCTGCCCCCCGAATGGGGAGGGGCGGGGCTCTCGCTGGTGGAGTTCGCGCACCTCTCGGAAGAGCTGGGGCGCAGCCCCCTCGGTCATTACCTGTTCAACGTCCAGGCGCCCGACGTCGGCAACATGGAGCTCCTGCTCTCGCACGGCACCGACGAGCACAAGGACCGCTGGCTGCGACCGCTGGTCCGTGGCGACATCCGCAGCTGCTTCACCATGACCGAGCCGGAGTTTCCCGGATCAAACCCGGTCTGGATGGGAACCACGGCCAAGAAGGAGGACGGCGCCTGGGTGATCCGCGGCCACAAGTGGTTCTCCACCGCGGCCGATGGCGCCGCCTTCGCCGTCTGCATGGCGGTGACCAACCCCGAGGCCGCGCCGCACCGGCGCGCGAGCATGATCCTGGTCCCCACCACCACCGCGGGATTCGAGCTGGTGGGCAACATCTCGGTGATGGGCCACCGCGGCGCCGATCACCAGAGCCACGGCGAGGTGATGTATCACGGCGCCCGAGTGCCGCTGGCGAACCTGCTGGGCCAAGAGGGCTCGGGATTCGAGCTGGCGCAGGCGCGGCTCGGCGCCGGGCGCGTCCACCATTGCATGCGCTGGATCGGAATCTGCGAGCGCGCCTTCGACATCCTCTGCAAGCACGCTGTTACCAGGCAGCTGGCTCCGGGCGACTTCCTCGGCTCGCGACAGCTGGTGCAGCAGTCGGTGGCAGAGAGCCGGGCGGAGATCGACTCCGCGCGGCTGATGGTGCTCCACGCCGCCTGGACCATCGAACAGAAGGGCACCTCCGCCGCCCGGGACGAGATCTCGCTGATCAAGTTCACGGTGGCCCGCACGCTGCAGCGCGTGCTCGATCGCGCCATCCAGACGCTCGGCGCGCTCGGCCTCACCGACGAGACGCCGCTGGCCTTCTGGTGGGCGCACGAGCGCGGCGCGCGCATCTACGACGGGGCGGACGAGGTGCACATCAGCTCGGTGGCCCGCCGCATCCTCCGCCGATACGGCGGCGAGCAGTGAGCGGAATGCGCCCGCCGCTGGACCAGGCCGCCGAGGTGCGCGAGGAGGAGCGCATCGACCTTTCCAGGCTGGAGGCCTTCCTGCGCGCTGCGCTGGCGGACGCCGCGGGAGAGGTGCGGCTGCTCCAGTTTCCCAGGGGCCATTCCAACCTCACATATCTGCTGACGGTGGGCGCCCGCGAGGTGGTGCTGCGGCGCGCGCCCTTCGGCGTCAAGGTGAAGAGCGCGCACGACATGAAGCGGGAGTACGACATGCTCTCGGCGCTGGAAGGCGTATATGCGCGCGCGCCTCGCCCCATCGCTTTCTGCGACGACGAATCGTTGATCGGCGCCCGCTTCTATTTGATGGAGCGCGTCCGCGGGGTCATCCTGCGCGGAGACGAGCCGCCGGAGGGCGTCGCCTTCTCGCCGGAGCTGATGCGAAAGACCTCCACCGCGCTGGTGGACAACCTGGCCGATCTGCACGCGGTGCCCCTTCTGGGACGGCTCTCTTCCATCGGTCACCCGCAAGGCTACGTCGCGCGCCAGGTCGAAGGCTGGACGCGGCGATATGCCGACGCGAAGACCGATGCCATCGCCGGCGTGGAGGCGGCGGCCGGCTGGCTCGCGCGCAACCTGCCGGCAGAGAGCGGAGCGACCGTCATCCACAACGACTACAAGTACGACAACGTCATGCTCGATCCCGGAGATCTCACGCGCATCGTGGCGGTGCTCGACTGGGAGATGGCCACGGTCGGCGACCCGCTGATGGATCTGGGCACCTTCCTCGGCTACTGGGCCGATCGCGACGATCCGCCCGAGCTGCGCGGCCGCGCGTACGGGCCGACGTATCTGCCGGGCAGCCTGTCACGCATCCAGATCGCCGAGCGCTATGCTGAGAAGACCGGGCGCGCGGTCGGCTCGATCCTCTTCTATTACGTCTTTGCCCTCTTCAAGATCGCCGTCATCGTGCAGCAGATCTACCGCCGGTACGTGGAGGGCCACACCCGCGATCCGCGCTTCGCCAGCCTGATCGATTGGGTGCGGGTGATGGCGCAGCAGT
>DASRTX010000456.1:0-11191 GCA_035655715.1 Myxococcales bacterium
CATCCTCGCGCGCCGCCTGCAGGCCTTCGGCTGGAACTGCCTCGCGCACGCCTCCGTCGAGGGCGCGCTGCAGGATCCGGAGCTGCGCTTCGTCGAGGCGGTGGTGGCGGACGTGGTCCTCGGCGACGGCCGCGCCATGTCGGGCATCGAGCTCATCCCCGCGCTGCGCAAGGCCGAGGTCCGCGCGCCGGTGGTGCTGGTGACGGCCTTCGCCGACGCGCAGCGCCTCAAGGCCGCCTTGAACGCGGGAGCCGCCTACCTGCTCGAGAAGCCCTTCACCACCGAGGCGCTGCGGCAGGTGCTGGACAAGGTCACCGCCGTCGACGAGTCAGCTGGGGAACACCAGGTGGAAGAACTCCGCGCGGCCCGCCACGCTCAGCTTGGCGTAGACCTGCGTGAGGTGCTGCTTGATGGTCTTCTCGCTGTTGCCCATCATCGCGCCGATCTCCGCGGAGGTGAGGCCCTTGAGCACCAGCCGCGCCACCTCCTCCTCCTTGCGCGTGAGGCGGGCCCGCGAGAGCGTCTTGTTCACCAGGCGCGCCAGGTCGATGTCGACGCTGGTGACCTTGTCCAGCACCTGCCGCAGCGCCTCTGTGGTGAAGGGCTTCTCCAGGAGATAGGAGGCGCCGGCGTTGAGCGCCGCCTTGAGGCGCTGGGTGTCGGCGAAGGCGGTCACCAGCACCACCGGCGCGCGCACCTCCGACCTGCGCAGCGCGGCGATGAGATCGATGCCCGACATCTTCCCGTCGCCCAGCACCACGTCGGCGACCACCGCCTCCACGTAGCGCAGCTCCGGGTCCAGCACCGCGCTCTCCACGCTGGAGTGGGCCAGGCACGTCCAGCCGAAAGCGGCGAGGCGGCGCGAGAGGATGGTGCGGGCATCGGGCTCGTCCTCGACCAGGAGGATCAAACGAGGCGCGGTACGAGGAGCGGCGTGATCGGTCCGTTCAGGAATCATGGGAGCCTCCCGATGTCGCAGACTGTAACCCTTGCGCAGCTTGAAAGGTAAACTTGAAGGTCGTCTTGCCCGGCGCCGATTCTGCGCAGGTCAGATCGCCGCCGCCAGCGCGCGCCAGGGCGCGGGCGATGGGCAGCCCCAGCCCGGTGCTCTCGTGGCCGGAGGCGAAGGGCATGAAGAGCCGTCCTTTGAGCCCTTCGGGGATCCCGGGACCATCGTCCTGGACCAGCAGCTCAACGGTGTCGTCGCCGTTCGCCGTTGCCCGCAGCAGCAGGGTGCCGCCGGTCCCGCGGGCCTGCAGCGCTTCCAGTGCGTTGGCGGCCACGTTCTCCACCGCGCTGCGCAGCGCGTGCGCATCGCCCTGCACGGACAGGTTGCGCGGGCACTCGATCTCCAGGAGCGCATGCGTGGCCTGGAGGGTGGGCTTGAGGCGCTCCCGCAGCTCTTCCAGCGTGCTGACCAGCTCCACCGACTGCTCGGAGCGCTCATGGGCGTGCTGCCCCGCTCGCGAAAGCTCGGAGAGGCGTTCGGTGGCGCGCTCCAGGTTCTCGCGGATGCGGCGCAAGAGCTCGGCGCGCAGCTCGGGATCCTCTTCCTCCGAAACCTCCTCCACCAGCAGCTGGAGATTGTGAAGGGGGTTCTTCAGATCGTGCGCCACCGCCGCCGCCACCACCCAGATGGCTTGCCGCCGCTCCGTGCCGGCGAGCCGCTCCGCCAGCACCTGGGCCGCGGCCTTCTCCGCCGCGTGCAGCCGCCGCGCGCGCTGCGCGTAGAGGAGGGTGCCCGCGACCAGCACGCCGGCCAGGGGCGGCGCCACCCAGTCCACGAACACCACCAACCAGCGGGTGGGCCCCTCCTCGATGGAAGCGGGCGGCAGGATGTGATCGAGGCTCGCCAGGAGGAGGCCCACGAAGAAACCGAGCACGATGATGAGCGTCGAGCTGCCCCTGCGGAACACGTGGGAAGCCTAACAGAGGAAATCTCCCACCACACTCCTGCCTTTGTCTGCCACCGGGCTTTGGGAATCCGCATCGGTGCCTGTACTGTTGATCCCAGGGCACTTCCAGAGGAGGCACGTTGATCTTCCGGACCGTCGCAGCGGCGCTCGCTCTCCTGGCACTCCCTGCCGTCGCCAAGAGCGACAAGGGCAAGGTGGTCCAGAAGGCCCTGCGCCAGAGCGTGCGCGTGGAGGTGATCGCGCGCGGCAAGGTGGAGCGCGCGGCCAGCGGCGTGGTGGTGGCGGTGGAGGGCGACACCTCCTACGTGCTCACCAACCAGCACGTGGTGCAGCGGGAAGGCCTCTCCGCCAGCGCCTCGTTCCAGGTGGTGGTGGAGCGGCCGAGGCTGCACCGCCTGCCCGCGCGCGTCGTCGCCGAGGGCAAGGTGCCCGACGAGGACCTGGCGCTGCTCGCGGTGGAAGGCGAGGCGCTCATGCCCGCGCAGATCGCCTCGGAGGAGCAGGTGGACGTGGGCGACGACGTGGTGGTGGTGGGCGCTCCCTACGGGCGCGCGCTCAGCGTCTCTTCGGGCATCGTCAGCCAGCTGGAGATGGACGACCAGGAGCCGCGCATCCAGCGGGCGATGAAGACCGATGCGCCCATCGGCTACGGCGCGTCCGGGGGCGGCGTCTTCGACGTGCCCTCCGGGCGGCTGGTGGGCATCGTCGAGGGATACCGCACCGCCAAGGTGGCCTTCGGCGGCATCAGCAAGGACGACTTCTCCTTCGACGTTCCCATGCCCGGCGAGACCTTCCTGGCGCCGCCCTCGAAGATCCGTTCTTTCGTGTTGCGCAGCGGTATCGGCAGGTTGGCGGGCTTGAAGGGCGGCTCCATGCTGCCCGGTTCCGCGGCGGCTGCGCCGATGGCGCGGGAGCGGTAGAATCCGCGCCCATGCGCGCGGACTGGGACAGCTACTTCATGCAGATTGCGCAGGTGGTGGCCTCGCGGGCCACCTGCGATCGCAAGCACGTGGGCGCGCTGCTCGTGCGCGACCGGATCATCCTCTCCACCGGCTACAACGGCAGCATCCGCGGCATGCCGCACTGCGACGACGCCGGGCACATGCTGGAGAACGGCCACTGCGTGGCCACCATCCACGCCGAGGCCAACGCCATCTTGCAGTCGGCCCGCAACGGCGTCCGCATCGAGGGCGCGGACATCTACACCACCGCCAGCCCCTGCTGGCCCTGCTTCAAGCTGATCGCCAACTCCGGCATCCAGCGCATCGTCTACGGCGAGTTCTACCGGGACGACCGCATCTTCGACGTGGCGCGCAGGGTCGGCATCGACCTGGTCGACCTCTCCGCTGCCAACCGTCCGGCACCGGACGCTTCCTCGCCCGAAAAGCAGACTGCTTGACACTACCCCCCGAGTAAGCGGAAAGCTTGCCCGACCGCCGTCGGAACCACCCCGTGCCCGGTCGAGGGGGCTTCATGCGCTTGTTTGCTGCCGTAACCATCGCCATCGCCCTGTCCGCAGCCGCCCCCGCCTTCGCCGATGCGCAGGCCCACGTCGCGGCCGCGAAGAAGGCCGAGAAGCGCAAGGAATGGCGCAAGGCGTTAGGGGAATGGAAGGCGGCATATGCCCAGGATGTCAATGCCGAATATCTGATCGGTATCGGCGACGCCTACTCGCACCTGGGCAACAAGGCAGAGGCGAAAAAGAGCTATGAGGCCTACCTGGCCGACCCGCTGGCCTTGCCCCGGAACGTCGACAAGGTGAAGTCGAAGATCGCCGCGCTCGGCGGCGCGTCCGGCGAGACGCTGGCGTTGCCCGGAGCCGGTCTGGCATTGCCCGGGGCGACCGCCGCTGCCGCCGCGCCTGCGCCCTTGCCGCTGCCCGGCCTCGACCTTCCCGCTGCGACAGAGACTGCCAAGGCGCAGCCGCCCGGCCTCGATCTGCCCGGCGCGCCGCCCAAGGAAGTGGCCGCGGCGGAGCTGACACTGCCGGGAGCCAAGACAAAGAAGAACGCGGTCCCTGCGGTGCAGGAAGCCGCCAAGCCTGCTCCTGCCAAGCCCATCGCCATGGTGACGGCCCCGCCCGCGGCAGCTCCGGCCGCCGTGCCGGCGGCTGCAATCACGGCCACGCCCGCGCCGCACGGCGCCGCGCCCGCCTCGGGCGTGCAGCGGTCGATGGCGTACGTCACCGCGGGAGTGGCGGTGATCGCGCTCGGCGGTGGAGCGCTGGCGTTCTCCAAGGCCAATGCGGCCCACAGCGACTTGACCGGCAGCGTCCACAGCGGCGCCGAGGCCGAGCAGCTGCTGCAGACGGAGAGCCGGAACAAGACGCTCAGCTTCGTTGGCTTTGCCGGCGGGCTCGCCCTGGCGGGCATCTCGGCAGCCCTGTTCGCCTTCTGATCGACGACGACTTTTCCACCTGCTGGCCCGACGCAGGTCGGGCCGGACTGGGGACGGTATGATCGAAACTGCGAAGCAGCATCCCCTCAGAATGGTCGCCGCGCTTTCACTGGCGCTGGCGGCTTGCACCGCGGACGGAAGCAGCGTTCCCTGTGCGGACGACTCCTCCTGCCCCCACGATTTCCCGGTTTGCACCGGCGCGAGCGCCAGCGCCCCGGGAAAGTGCTCGGCAGGCACCTCCACCAATTCCGCCTCCATCGCGGTGGTGGGCGTGGACGGGCACTCGCCCGCGGACTTCGTCAGCGGCACGGTCCGCGTCCAGGTCACCGCCCGCGCCAACACCGGGGTCCAGTCGGTGACCCTGACGGCGGGGACGGTGACGTTCCCGGCGTCCGCCACGGTCGCGCCAGCCCCACTCTTCGCCTTCGACGTGGACACCACCAAGTTGACGAACGCCGACGCCCAGCTGACGGCTACGCTGAAGCCGGGAAGCGGCGCCAGCGTCACGGCCACCGGCACGCTCCACGTGGACAACGCCAAGCCCACCATCTCCAGCTTCACCGTCGGAGGCGGCACGTCGGCCAGCATCACCGCAGGCACCACCATCGCGCTCTCGGCCTCGTTCAGCAGCGGGGCGGGGGTCGTCACCGCCACACCGGGCGGGGGCACCGTGGCCATCGCCAGCGGCGGCAGCATCCTGGTCAGCCCGGACGTGGCGACGACCTACAACCTGCGCGTCGTCGGGCATTCGGGAGTGGTCGCGCAGACCGGCACCGCGGGCCAGCCGCCCGACCCCAGCCTCAGCGTCGTGGCGCCAGCGTCGTTCACGGGCACGTTCTCGGTCACGCCCACCGCGGTCCAGCAGTCGAATTCGGCGCCGGGAACGAACTTCACCTTCACCGCACCGACGTTCGGAGCCTCGGTCACCTCCGCGGTGCTGAAGGATCCTTCGGGGGTCACGGTGCCGGGGCTCACCATCACCTCGGGCGGAACCTTCGACGTGCCGATTCCGGCCATCACCGTCGGGACGACTTCGCTCACCTACACGCTGGTGCTCAGCAACTCCGCGACCACGCCCAACTCGGCCTCGCTGCCGGTGGTGGTGAGCGTGGGAACGCCGCCGACCATCGCCAGCTTCACCGGGCCCGCGACTCCCATCACGGTCGGTGGCAGCGCGGCCCTCCATGCCACGTTCGCGGGAGGCAACGGCGTCATCACCCCGGGCGGCATCCCCATCAACAGCGGCGGTACGGTCCTGGTCACGCCGGGCGCGAATACCACCTACAAGTTGACCGTCACCAATCCCGCGACCAGCGGCTCCGTGGCCAGCGGCGACGTGGCGCACCCGGACGTGACGGTCTCGGTGATCGCCGCGCCCGCGATCACGTCGTTCTCGGCCTCGACGCAGCACACCAGTTCGGCCGTCGGAGGGCTGACGTTCACCATCAACACGACGGGAACGACCGGAAACGCGACGGTCACCGGGACCTGCACCAACGGGGCTACCGTGACAACGCCGTTCTCGATCACGCTGGCGGGCGGAATTGGGACCTCGGCGGCCCAGACGGCCGCGGCGGTGGGGGGCACCTCGGTCTGCACGTACACGGCCACCGTTTCCAACGCGGCCGGCACGTCCGCGCAGCAGAGCACGGCGGTCACGGTGGAGCCGCTACCCACCATCGGCTCGTTCACGTTCCAGGTGGCCTCGCCGTTCAATCCCGGTGACAACGTCGTCCTCAACCATACGTACAACGCGCAGGGCGGGACGGCCAGCATCAATGGCGTCGCGGCCGGCGCGTCCGGTGGCAGCACGACGTTCAACAACATCCAGGCGAGTACCGCGTATACGCTCACCGTGACCAACCTCGCGGGCGCGAGCACTACCCAGACCCTCAACGCCACGGTGAAGGCGGTCATCGACGACTTCAGCGTCGGCGCCGCGCAGGCCTCGGCGGCCGATGCCGTCACCATCAGCAACGGAGGCACCACCAGCCTGTTCGCCGCGTTCCGCGGAAGCGGCGCTGCCGGCAACGCGAACGGCAGCATCGCCTGCGCCCCCGCGTGCAACGGCACGCTCTCCGCGATCACCATCGCGAGCGGAGGGACGCCGGTCACGGTCACGGGAATCACCAACGGGACGTTCACTTACACGCTGACCGTCACGCCCTCCAGCGGCGCGCCGGCTACGCGCGCAGTCGTCGTGACCGTCGTACCCGCTTCTACGGCGACGAGCCTGACGGCCGGCTCGAACGTGATTCCGGCGGGAACCTCGACCACCCTGACGCCAGTGTTCAGCTTCAATGGCGCGGTGCCAGGGACCGCGACGATCACCGGCAACGACGGCTCTTCGTTCACCGGCCTGATCAGCGGCACGCCACTAGCAATCGCGCCATCGGTGACCACCATCTACACGCTCAAGGTGGCCAACGCGGCGGGCCTGGCCGCGGCCACGGCGCCTACCGCGACGGTGACGGTCACGACCGGGACGTGGGCCTCGTTCAACACGGTGGAGCCCAGCTTGCGTATCGGGGCGACGGTAACGCCGCTGACCAACGGCAAGGTGCTCGTCGCCGGCGGCCACAATGGCACCGGCGGTGCACCGACCAACTCGGTGCTCGTTTGCACCACGGCGGGCCTCTGCGCCGTGCCCGCTGGCGCGACCAAGGTGATGGGTTCCGGACGGGCCTTCCACACCGCGACCGTGCTCACAGCCGGAGTGCACACCGGCCAGGTCCTGCTGGCCGGCGGGTTTATAGACGCCGCCCTCACCAACGCGACGACGACAGCGGATTTCTACGATCCGGCCACCGACAACCTGACTCCGACGACTGCCCTGTCCAGCAGCCGCGCCCGACACATCGCGACTCTCCTCGGAGATGGAAGCACCGTCCTCGTCGCTGGCGGAACGGCCGACGGCACGAACGGTCTCAACACAGCGTTCAAGTATGCTGCGGGGATCGCCACGCCCACCATTACGGCTTTGGGGAGCATGAACCAATCCCGACTTGGCGCAACGGCCACGCTCTTGGGGAGCACCGCCACGAGTTCTGTATTGGTCGTCGGAGGAGTCACCGGCATCCGGACCAACGAGCTGTTCGATCCCACCTCCGGCGCGAACGGCGCCTTCACGCTGACGGGCGCGGGGACCATGCCTGCGGGTGAGGACAAGAGGTTCCACACCGCCACCCTGATCGGCACCGGCGCCAACGCCGGGAAGGTGCTGATCTCGGGCGGGACCACCGGCGCGGCCGCGGGGACCCCCACGGCGACGCAGTTCCTCTGGTCGACTGGCGGGACGGTGACCGCCGCGCCGTCCTTGCGCACGCCGCGAAGCAACCATGCGGCTGCCACGCTCTCCAACAACAACGTCCTGCTCTGCGGTGGGTCGTCGACCGGCTCCAACACCATCGCTTCCTGTGACGTCTACGATCCCTCGGCGGGAACTGGGTCTGTCGTGCCCACGGCGTCGATGCTCGTTCCGCGCAAGGATTTCGGTATCGCGCCCATCACCATCGCGACCATCCCTGAGGTCTTTGCCGCGGGTGGAACGACGGCCGCGACCGGCTTTGGCAGCCCCTTCGCGGAAGTCTTCAACCCGAACTGATCCCAAGCCATCTCGAGAGCAATTCCCACGGGGGGCGTCCAGCCGGGCGCCCCCCGTGTTTTTTTCAACTCCTGTGGCATCCGCACAGTTGGGCAGTAAAAACTCCAGCGCTGTTCGCATTGCGCGTACTTGCCGCGGCGGCGGAATCTGCCGGCCGAGGCGTCACATGGGGCAACCGATTCAACGCATCTCGAGAGAAGCAGGGGAAGATCCGCAGCGCCGCGCGGCGGACCGTGCGCGCCTGCTCGAGCGCGTGGCGGTGGGACTGGCCCACGAAGGGAAGAATCCGCTCCACAACATGGCGCTGCACGTCCAGCTCCTGGGCGAGAAGCTGTCGGCCCGGACGCAGCCTCTCGGATCGCCCATCGAGAAGCACGTGGCGGCCCTCCGCGACGGCATCGGGCGCGTGGACCACCTCCTCCGCGCCTTCGGAGAATTCGCCGCTCCCCAGCATCTGCCGCCCGACGTCGCCGCTGCGGCCCATCGCGCGGTGCAGCTCTTCGGCTACGACGCGCGGCGCGCCGGCGTGACCGTCGCACGGCAGGGCCCGGACGCGCTGCTGGTGGCCTCCGACCCTGCCTTCCTGGGCGACATGGTCGCGCATGCGCTGGTCGCGTCCATCGAGTACGCACGCGACGGCGGGCGGGTGGGCGTGGAGGTCGAATCGCGCGGCGCGATGGCTATCTTGTTGCTGCGCGCCGACGGCGGTCTCGGGAACCGGGAGCAGGCGCTTCCGCACCTCGACGCGGCACGCCGGCTGGCCGCCGAAGCAGCGTGCGAGCTCTCGATCGAAACCCCTCCCGCGGGTGGCGCTCGCCTCTCGCTCTCATTCCTCCTACCGAGGTAACCAAACGCCGCCATGTCGAAGGCCCGCATCCTGATCGTCGACGACGAAGAGACCACCCGGGAGCTGTTCGCCGAGTTGCTCGAGCGATGGGGCTACGACGTCGACCAGACCGCCGACGGCCACGAGGCGCTGAAGATCGCCTCGGAGACGCACCCGGACGTGATCATCAGCGACCTGGTGATGCCCAAGCTGGACGGCCTGGCTCTCGTCCGGGCGCTGCGCGAGGAGCAGCCCGACACGCCGGTCGTCATCATCACCGGCAAGGGGACCATCGACGCCGCGGTGGAGGCGGTGCGCGAAGGCGTGTTCGATTTCGTGGAGAAGCCGCTCGACCCGGCGCGCCTCAAGGTCATCCTCCAGCGCGCGCTGGAGAAGAAGGAGACGTTGCACGAGATGCAGGTGCTGCGGCGCCGCCTCGGGCAGGTGGACTCCGGCGTCGGCCTGGTGGGCGGCTCGCCGCCCATGCGGCGCGCGATGGAGCTGGTGGAGAAGGTGGCTCCTTCCAAGGCCAGCGTGGTGATCACCGGCCAGAGCGGAACGGGCAAGGAGATGGTGGCGCGGGCCATCCACCAGCTCAGCCCGCGGCGCGACAAGCCGTTCATCGCCATCAACTGCTCCGCCATCCCCGCCTCGCTGATCGAGAGCGAGATGTTCGGGCACGAGCGGGGCGCCTTCACCGGCGCGCAGGAGCGTCGGCTGGGCGCCTGGGAGCTGGCCGACGGCGGGACGCTCTTCCTCGACGAGATCGGCGAGATCCCCATCGAGCTGCAGGCCAAGTTCCTCCGCGTGCTGGAGGAGGAGCGGCTGCGCCGGCTGGGCGGCAAGAGCGAGATCATGGTGGACGTGCGGGTGATCAGCGCCACCAACCGCGACCTCAAGGAGGAGATCAAGGCCAGCCGGTTCCGCGAGGACCTCTACTTCCGGCTCAACGTGTTCCACATCAACCTCGCGCCGCTGAAGGAGCGCCGCGAGGACATCCCGCTGCTGGTGCAGCACTTCATCGACCGGTTTGCCCGAGAGGGCGGCAAGAAGCTGCAGGGCGTCTCGCCGCCGGCGCTCAAGCTCCTCACCGATTACGCCTGGCCCGGCAACATCCGCGAGCTGCGCAACACGCTTGAGCGCGCGGTGATCCTCTGCGGCTCCGGTATCATCGACCCCGAGCACCTGCCCAGCGAGCTGGCATCGGGCGGCGGCGAGAGCGCATATCTGAAATTGCCCTACGGACTGCCGCTGCGCGAGATCGAGAAGGAGTACATCCTCGCCACCCTGACCCGCCTGCAGAACAACAAGGCCCGCACTTCTCAGGCGCTGGGCATCAGCGAGAAGACCCTCTACAACAAGCTCTATCGCTACTCGGGCCGCGGTCCCCGGCACGAGGAGGAAGGTCCGGAAGAGGAGCTGCCTCTGCCTCCGCACCACGGCATCAAGGTGACCGGTATCGGCTGAGGTCCCCCTCAGTGATGGATGTGCGCGACTTCGACGCGGTCGCGGCCCGACCGCTTCGCGCGGTAGAGCGCCTCGTCCGCCCTGCGTAGCAAATCTTCCGCCGCATCGGTCGCATCCAGCTCCTCTGCGCTGACGGCGGCCACGCCGATGGAGCCGCGCACAGGCAACCCCGCCTGGTCGCTCACCTCGATCAGCCGGCGACGCAACCGCTCCGCGAACTGCGCGCCTTGCGCCTCGTTGGTCTGCGGCAAGAGCACCACGAACTCGTCGCCGCCGTAGCGGGCTGCGAAGTCGGTGTCGCGCAGCTCCTCGCGAACCGCATCGGCCAACGCCATGATGGCGCGGTTGCCGGCGGCGTGACCCAGCTTGTCGTTGATCTCCTTGAGGCCGTCGAGGTCGACCATCGCGCAGGCGAGCGGGTGGCCGTAGCGATGGGCGCGCGCCACTTCTTCCTCGAGCCGCGCGTGGAAGGAGCGGAAGTTCGGCAGGCCGGTGAGGCCGTCGGTCTGGGCCAGCGCGCGGAAGTGCTCCTTCTGGGCGGTGAGCTTGAGCGTGCGGTCCACGCGCGCCATCAGCTCCTGCTCGGAGAAGGGTTTGGCCAGGTAGTCGGCGGCGCCCAGGGAGAGGCCCTGCGACTTGGTCTCGGCGTCGCCCTGCGCGGAGAGGAAGATCACCGGCGTGTCGGCGGTCTTCGAGTTGCGCCGCAGCCCGGTGAGCGCGCCGAAGCCGTCCATGCCGGGCAGGAAGAGGTCCAGCAGGACCAGGTCCGGGTTCAGCTCGGCGGCGCGCTTGAGCGCGGTCTCGCCGTCCCCCACCGCGTCCACGTCGTAGCGCGGTCGCAAGAGCTCGGTGAGGACGATGCGCGCGTCCTCGTCGTCCTCCACCACCAGGATGAGAGGCTTCTGGCGCTTTCCCGAGGCGGGAATCGGGTCGGGCGCGGGCGCTTCCTCGATGCGGGCCACCTTGGGAGCCTTCAGCCGG